>DASQMQ010000420.1:0-17651 GCA_035645455.1 Pseudonocardia sp. | reverse complement strand
GCCCGCCCCCGCCTGCTGGCGGAACGCCGCGACGGCCTCGCCGACCAGCCGGATGTAAAGGTCGAACCCGACGCCCGCGATGTGGCCGCTCTGCTCCGCGCCCAGGATGTTGCCCGCGCCGCGGATCTCCAGGTCCTTCATGGCCACCGCCGCACCGGCGCCCAGCTCGGAGTGCTGGGCGATCGTGGCCAGCCGGTCGTGGGCGGTCTCGGTGAGCGGGTGCTCGGGCGGGAACAGGAAGTAGGCGTAGCCGCGCTCGCGGCCGCGCCCGACCCGCCCGCGCAGCTGGTGCAGCTGCGAGAGCCCCAGGGTGTCGGACCGCTCCACGATCAGCGTGTTGGCGTTGGAGATGTCCAGCCCGTTCTCCACGATCGTGGTGCACACCAGCACGTCGTACTCGTTGTGCCAGAAGCCGGCGACGGTGCGCTCCAGCAGGTCCTCGTTCATCTGCCCGTGCGCCACCGCGACCCGGGCCTCGGGCACCAGCTCGCGGATCCGGCGGGCCGCCCGGTCGATCGTGGACACCCGGTTGTGCACGTAGAACACCTGGCCGTCGCGCAGCAGCTCGCGCCGGATCGAGGCGGCGACCTGCTTCTCGTCGTAGGCCCCGACATAGGTCAGGGTGGGGTGGCGGTCCTCGGGCGGGGTGGTGATCGTGGACAGCTCGCGGATGCCGGCCAGGCTCATCTCCAGCGTCCGCGGGATCGGCGTGGCGGACAGCGTGAGCACGTCGACGTACGTGCGCAGCGCGGTGATGTGCTCCTTGTGCTCCACCCCGAAGCGCTGCTCCTCGTCCACGATGACCAGCCCGAGGTCCTTCCACCGCACGCCGGTCTGCAGCAGCCGGTGGGTGCCCACCACGACGTCCACCGAGCCGTCGGCCAGCCCGGCGATGGTCTCCTTCGACTCGGCGGGGTCGGTGAACCGGCTCAGCCCGCGCACGGTGACCGGGAAGGCCCGCATCCGCTCGGTGAAGGTGCCCAGGTGCTGGGTGGCCAGCAGCGTGGTCGGCACCAGCACGGCGACCTGCTTGCCGCCCTGCACCGCCTTGAACGCCGCCCGCACCGCGATCTCGGTCTTGCCGAACCCGACGTCGCCGGAGATCACCCGGTCCATCGGGACCGGCCGCTCCATGTCCGCCTTGACCTCGTCGATCGCCGAGAGCTGGTCGGGGGTCTCGGTGAACGGGAAGGCGTCCTCCAGTTCGCGCTGCCACGGGGTGTCCGGGGAGAACGCGTGACCGGGGGCGGACTGGCGCGCGGCGTAGAGCTGGACCAGCTGGGCGGCGATCTGGCGGACCGCCTTGCGCGCCCGGCCCTTGGTCTTGGCCCAGTCGCTGCCGCCCAGCTTGTTCAGCGTCGGCACCTCGCCGCCGACGTAGCGGCTGACCTCGTCGAGGGCGTCGGTGGGCACGAACAACCGGTCGGCCGGCTGGCCGCGCTTGGAGCTGGCGTACTCCAGCACCAGGTACTCGCGGGTGGCCCGGTCGTTGGCCGAGCCGACGGTGCGCTCGCGCATCTCGACGAACCGGCCGATGCCGTGCTGGGCGTGCACCACGTAGTCGCCCGGCTTGAGGGTGACCAGGTCGACGGCGTTGCGCCGGCGGGTGGGCAGCTTGCGGGCCTCGGTGGTCGCGGTCCGGCTGCCGGTCAGGTCGGCCTCGCTGAGCAGCACCAGCTGCCCGGTGGTCAGGCCGTTGAGCACCCGGCCGCAGGTCACCGTGACCAGGCCCTTGTCCGGTTCCCCGACCAGCGTGTCGGCCAGCGCGGCCGGCACCTCGGCCTCGCGGAGCTGCTCCAGCGAGCGCTGCGCGGTGCCGTGCCCGCCGACCACCAGCACGGCCGTGCCGCCGGTGGCGACGTGCGCGCGCAGGTCGACCAGGGCCCGGTCGGTGTCGCCGCGGTAGGACTCCACCTCGTGCACCTCGGGGGCCAGCACGTCGTCGCGCCCGGACAGCAGCGGGCTGAGCGTGACCACCGGCCGCCCGGACGAGTCGGCGTTCGCGAGCACCTCGGTGAGGTCGCGGTAGGCCGAGGCGCCGACGTCGAGGGTGCCGACGTCGATCGGGGCGTTCGCGGACCCCATGCCGGCGGCGAACCAGGACGCGGCCAGGAACTCCTGGCCGGTGCGGACCAGGTCGGCGCTGCGCGCCCGGATCCGCTCCGGATCGGCCAGCAGCACCAGGGCGCCGGCCGGCAGCAGGTCGGTGAGCAGCTGCAGCTCGCCCTCGACCAGCACCGGGACCAGCGACTCCATGCCCTCGGCCGGGATGCCCTGGGCCAGGTGGTCGAGCAGTTCGCGCAGCTGCGGGTTGTTCTCGAAGCGCCGGGCCAGCACCGCGGCCCGGTCGCGGACGGCCGTGGTGAGCAGCAGCTCGCGGCAGCCGGGCGCGACGACCTCTTCGACCGGGTGCATCGAGCGCTGGTCGGCGACCGAGAACGCGCGCAGCTCGCTGACCTCGTCGCCCCAGAACTCGACCCGGACCGGGTGGTCGGCGGTGGGGGCGAAGATGTCGACGATGCCGCCGCGGACGGCGAACTCACCGCGCGCGGTGACCATCTCGACCCGGGTGTAGGCCAGCTCGACCAGCCGGACCAGCAGCTCGTCGAAGTCGTGGGTGTCGCCGACCCGCAGCCGCACCGGGTCCAGCGCCCCCAGCCCGGGGGCGATCGGCTGGATCAGGCTGCGCGCGGCGGTGATCACCACCCGGGGCGCGGTGGCCGGGTCGGCCAGCCGGCGGAAGATCGACAGCCGGCGGCCGACGGTGTCCGGGCGGGGCGAGAGCCGCTCGTGCGGCAGCGTCTCCCAGCTGGGCAGCACCGCGACGGCGTCCGGGCCGATCAGGTCGGCCGTGGCGGTACCGAGGTCCTCGGCCTCCCGGTCGGTCGCGGTGACGGCCAGGACGGTGCGGTCGGCGCCGAACCCGGCGGCCAGGAACGGTCGCAGCGCGGCCGGCCCCTCGACCCGCAGGGCGGGCACCTCGGCGGCGCGGACCTCGCGGGCGGCGTCGACGACCGTCCGCAGGCCGGGGTCGGACAGGACGGACTGGAGCAGACCGGAGAGCTTGGCCATCGGTTCGCAGGACCCCTCGCAAGAAACGTGCGCACGCGGAACAGACCCCTGCCCGGGTCACCGCCCGGTCGGGGCCTGCCCCCAGCCTACGCCCGCCCCTCCCCCCGCCCGACCGTGCACCCGCACGGGACGGTCAGGCGTCGCGGCGGTCCGCGACGGCGATCGCGACGGCCAGCAGGACCCCGGCCAGCAGGGCGACGTAGCCGAGCGAGGCCCAGGGGCCCAGCGGGGGCAGCACGTCCGGCGGGTCGACCGGGTTCAAGCCGTCGGTGAGGAAGCGGGTGAGCACCACGAAGGGCAGCCAGGCGTGGATCTCGTCGCCGACCCCCGGGATCGCCTGCACCAGGTTCTCCGCGAGCAGCGTCCAGACCAGCAGCAGCGCCACCGCGCCCGCGCTCTGCCGCAGCAGGATCCCCACCGCCACCGCGATCACCGCGCCGACCGCGAACACCGGGGCCGCGCCGGCGACCGCGCGCCACTGCGCCTCGCCGGCCAGCGCCAGGCCGGCGCCGGGCTGCAGCACGGTGGCCACCAGCCAGCCGGCCAGCGACGCGACCAGCCCGACGACCGCGGCGACCAGCGCGACCACCGCGGCCTTGGCCAGCAGCACCACCGGGCGCCGTGGGGCCGCCTGGAAGGTGGTCCGGATGGTGCCGAACCGGTACTCGGTGGTCACCGCCAGGGTGGCCATCACCAGCACGACCACCAGCCCGAACTGCAGGAACAGCGGCAGGATCCCGAGCGGGAACGGGCCCTCCGCGGCCGGCCACTGGCTCGCCGCCAGCCCGACCGCGCCGGCCACCAGCAGCACGGCCAGCCCGCTGCACCACCAGGGCGAGCGGGTGGACAGGAGCTTGATGCGTTCCACGGCCAGCAGCGTCATGCCGGCACCCCTTCCGCGTGCCGGGTCGCCGCGCCGGCGAACTCCACGTCCTGTCCGGTGATCTGCATGAACGCCTCCTCCAGCGAGCCGCGGCGCAGGGTCAGCTCGTGCAGCGCGATACCGCCGGCTGCGGCCGCCTCGCCGACCGCCTCGGTCCCGGCGCCGGTGACCAGCAGCCCGTCCGGGGTCCCCGCCTCGGCGACGGTGTGCCCGCGCCCGCGCAGCACCGCGGCCAGCTCCGCGACCGCCGGGGTGCGCACCAGCACCGCCGCCCCGGCGGCGCCGTCGACGAACTCGGCGGTGGGCCGCTGCGCGATCAGCCGCCCGCGGCCGATCACCACCAGTTCCTCGGCGGTCTGCGCCATCTCCGAGAGCAGGTGGCTGGACACGAACACGGTGCGGCCCTCGGCCGCGAGCCGCTGCATGAACGTGCGGATCCACCGGATGCCCTCGGGGTCGAGCCCGTTGACCGGCTCGTCGAACAGCAGCACCTCGGGGTCGCCGAGCAGCGCCCCGGCGATGCCCAGCCGCTGGGCCATGCCCAGCGAGAAGGTGCCGGCCCGGCGCCCGGCGACCGCGGTCAGCCCGACCAGGTCGAGCACCTCGTCCACCCGGGACGCGGGCAGCCGGGCGGACCGGGCCAGCCAGCGCAGGTGCGACCGCGCCGACCGGTTGGGGTGCACCCACCCGGCGTCGAGCAGCGCGCCCACCTTGCGCAGCGGCTCGCGCAGCTCCCGGTAGGCGACGCCGTCGATGGTCACCGTCCCGGCGGTGGGCCGGTCCAGCCCGAGGATCATCCGCATGGTGGTCGACTTGCCGGCCCCGTTGGGGCCGAGGAAACCGGTGACCCGGCCCGGCTCGACCCGGAAGTCCAGGTGGTCGACGGCCAACGTCGACCCGTAGCGTTTGGTGAGGCCTCTCGCCTCGATCATGTGCGGTCCTTCCCCCCGGCGGTGCTTCTCGTCCGGACCAGCACACCGCGCCGGGGGCCGTCCCGGATCCGGCGGAACCCTGATCCGCCCCCCTACTCCGGAGGGCGGTCCCCGCAGGGATGACCACGACGGCGAACGGGCTCTCCAGGCGTTCGGGAGGGCGCGAGGGGCGTTTCGGGAAGGGTTTCAGGAGGGGCGCGAGGGGCGCGGCGGCAGGATCGGCCGGGCGCGGGACGGGCGGGTGGCCGGGTCCGGCGGGCGCACGGCCGGGCGCTCGGCCAGCGCCGCCAGGGCCATCGCGACCGCCCGGTCCAGCTGCGGGTCGGCGTCGGCGACCCAGTCCTGCGGGCGCACCACCACCTCCACGTCCGGGTCCACGCCGTGGTTCTCCAGGTCCCACCCGACGTCGTCGAACCAGGTGGCGTAGCGCGGCTGGGTCACCCGGGTGCCGTCGACCAGGCCGTAGCGGCCGTCGATGCCGATCACCCCGCCCCAGGTGCGGACCCCGACGACCGGTCCGATGCCCAGCCGCTTGATCGCGGCGGTGACGATGTCGCCGTCGGAGCCGGCCATCTCGTCGGTGACGGCGACGACCGGGCCGCGCGGGGCGTCCGCGGGGTAGGTGGTGGGCTGGCGGTGCCGCGGGGAGTCCCACCCGATCACCCTGCGGGCGAGCTTCTCCACCACCAGCTGCGAGGTGTGCCCGCCGCTGTTGCCGCGCACGTCGAGGATCAGCCCGTCGCGGGCGGTCTCCCGGCTCAGGTCGCGGTGCAGCTGCGCCCAGCCGGGCGCCATCATGTCCGGCACGTGCAGGTAGCCGAGCCGGCCCTCGGACCGGTCGGCCACGAACGCCCGCCGCCCGGCCACCCAGTCCTGGTAGCGCAGGGCCGCCTCGGAGTGCAGCGCGCGGACGACCACCCGGCGGGTCACGCCGGCGTCCGGGCGGCCCGGCCCGGACCGCACGGTCAGCTCCACCAGCTCGCCGCCCCGGGAGACCAGCAACGGGGCCGGGCCGTGCGCCCGGTCCACCGGGACCCCGCCGACCTCCAGGATCACGTCGCCGGCCCGGACGTCGACGCCGGGGCCGCTCAGCGGGCTCCGCGCGGCCGGGTCGGAGGTCTCCGGCGGCAGCACCCGCACCACCTCCCAGCCCTCGTCGGCCGGCGCCAGGTCCGCGCCGAGCAGGCCGGGCTGCCCGGTCGCGTCGCCGCCACCGCGCCCGCTGACGTAGGCGTGCGAGGTGCCCAGCTCGCCCTGCAGCTCCCAGAGCAGGTCGACCAGGTCGGCGTGGCTGCCCACGGCGTCGACCAGCGGCCGGTAGCGGGCGACCTCGGCCGCCCAGTCCACCCCGGCCATGTCGGCGGTCCAGAAGTGGTCGCGCATCAGCCGGGCGGCCTCGTCGAACATCTGCCGCCACTCCGCCGCCGGGTCGACGGTGACCACGATCCGCCGGGTGTCCACCACGAACTCGTCGCCGTCGTGCTCGTCGGGCCAGGTGGACCCGGACCGGTCGGTGCGCAGCACCCGCAGCGTGCCGCGGTCGCTGACGACCAGCCGGGAGCCGTCGCCGCTGACCGCGAACCACGACACCGGGTCGGCGATCACGTCCAGCTTGCGCCGGGCCAGGTCGAACCGCTCCAGCACCGGGCGGTCGGCCGGCTCGCCGGGCTCGGCCCGGGCGTCGCCGAGCACCCCGGAGACCGGCACCCGGTACCAGAGCAGGCAGTCCTTGCCGGCCCGCAGCCCGCTGTACCAGGCCGCGGCCACCGGGATCGGCACCACCCGGTCGGCCAGCCCGTCGACGTCGACGACCACCTCCGGCGGCTCGTCGCCCCCGCCGTCCCGGCCGGCCGCGGGGTCCGGGGTGCCCCCCGGGACGCCCTGGGCGGTGTCGGCGGACGGATCGGCGGGGTCCGGCGCCGGCAGGTCGTCGGGCCCCTGGTCACCCGGGTTCACCGGGCGGCCGTCCGGGCCGGCCCCGAACGGCGAGGGCGTGCGCGCGGCCAGCGGCACCAGGAAGGGCCGCCAGGTCGCCTGGAAGGTCAGGTCGAACGCGTGCTGGTCGTAGACCGGGTCGAACGTCCGGCGGGACAGGAAGGCCAGGTACCTGCCGTCGGAGGTGAAGGCCGGGTCGGCGTCGACGAACCGCGGCGGGGTCACCGCGACCAGGGTGTCGTCGGCCAGCCGGGCCATCATGATCCGGGACAGCCCGGACTCGACCGGGTCGCGGTAGGCGAGCCAGGCGCTGTCCGGCGACCAGCACAGGTCACCGACCTCACCGTCGGCGCCGCGGGCGAGCTCGCGCCAGGCTCCGGTGGACGCGTCGACCACCAGCAGCCGGCCGTCGTGCGCGGCCAGCGCGACCGTCGACCCGTCCGGGGACGGCACCAGCTCCAGCACCCGGCCCAGCCGCCCGGCGCCGTACCGGACCGGCGCGGCGGCGTCGGCGGCCAGCGGGTCCAGCGGGGCGATGCACACCGCGTCCTCGCCCTCCGCGTCGTCCACCCACACCGCGCGGTCGGGGCCCAGCGGGCGGGCCAGCCGAGCCCGCACGCCGGGCTCGGCGAGCAGGGTGCGGGCCGGGCCGTCGCGGTGGGTCAGCCGGTGCACGGTGCCCCGCACCTGGGCGATGCTGGTGCGGCCGGTCCGGTCCGGCGCGGCCCACCGCAGTTCCTCCTCGGTGGCCACCCGGTGCGGGTCGCGGGCCCGGCGGGGGCCGCCCAGGCGCACGTCCAGGCGGCGCGGCTCGGCGCCGTCCAGGTCGTCGACGAGGTACAGCTCCCCGGCCGACTCGTAGACCACCCGCCCGCCGTCGGTGGCGGCGTGCCGGGCGTAGAAGGCGGGGGCGCCGTCCCCGCCGTGGTCGGTGTGCCGGCGCAGGTCGCCGCCGTCCAGGGCCAGCGAGTACAGGTTGCCCCAGCCCTCGTGGTCGGACAGGAACGCCACCCGCTGGGCGTCGCCGGTGCCGACCAGCATCGGTGAACCCAGCTGGCCGTCCAGCCCGGCGGCGAACCGGACGAACTCCCCGGTCCCGTCCCGGTCGATCCACAGCTTGCCGGTGGTGCCCCCGCGGTAGCGCTTCCACCAGGCCATGTCGGTGGTGGCCACGCTGCTGACCAGCACCGCGCGCCCGCCGGCGGCCAGCGCGAGGCCGGAGCACGGCCCGACGTCGAGCAGCCGCGGGGTGCTGCCGTCGGACGGCAGCGCGTGCGCCCAGGCGCGGCCGTGCGGGGGGCGACCGGCCGCGGTCACCGCCAGCACGTCGCCGTCCGGGCTCCAGCCGACCGTCCGGGTCAACCCGTCGGCCCACCAGGTCAGCCGCCGCCCGCCGCCGCCGTCCAGGTCGGTGACCAGCACCTCGGGCGACCCGTACCGGCGCGAGGTCCAGGCGACCCGGGTCCCGTCCGGGGACAGCAGCGGGTGCGCGGCCGGCACGTCGTCCGCGGTCAGCCGGTAGGCGCGGCCGCCGTCCAGGGGTGCGGTCCAGACGTCGTTCTCGGCCACGAAGACCACCGTGTCGTCGTGCAGGTGGGGGAACCGGAGGTAGCTGCGGGCCATGCGCGCAGACGGTAGCGACCGCCGGAGCGCACACGGCGCCCTCACCCGCGGATCGGCACAATCGCCCCATGCGGCGGCACGGAGCACCACGGGCGGGGCGGGAGCGGGCGGCGCGCGGCGGGGCACCGCTGGGTCGGGCGGCGGTGGCGGTCGCCTGCGTCGCCGCGACCGCTGCCGGCTGCTCGACGGCACCGGCCGCGGTTCCGGTCGCACCGGTCCCGACGACCGCGGGCGCGCCCGCCACCACCTCCGCCCCGGCCGCCCGCACCGGGATCCCCGAGCTGCAGGTCGAGGTCGTGGCCGACGGCCTGTCCCACGTCTGGGACCTCGGCTTCCTGCCCGACGGCCAGGTGCTGTTCACCGAGCGCGAGGGCCGGGTCTCGCTGCTGTCGGGCACCGGTCCCGGAGCCACCGTCACCCCCGTCGACGCCGACTTCTCCGACGTCCTGGTCAACGGCGAGGGCGGGCTGATGGGCCTGGTCGTGCACGACGACTTCGACCGCACCCGCCGGTTCACCACCTGCCAGACCAACCAGGTCGAGGAGGACGCCACCGACATCCGGCTGGTCACCTGGGAGCTGTCCGCGGACGGCGCGGCGGCGACCCGGGTGGCCGACCCGCTGCTCGGCGGGCTGCCGATCAACCCGTCCGGCCGGCACTCGGGCTGCCGCACCACCCTGGCCCCGGACGGCACCGTCTTCGTCGGCACCGGCGACACCGCCCGCGGCTCCCTCCCGCAGGACCAGAACTCGCTGGGCGGCAAGGTGCTGCACCTGGACCTGGAGACCGGCGGGCCGGCGCCGGACAACCCGTTCGTCGACGACCCCAGCCCGACCCGGCAGCTGATCTGGACCTACGGCCACCGCAACGTGCAGGGGGTGGCCGTGCAACCGGGCACCGGCGTCGTCTACTCCGCCGAGCACGGCCCGGACACCGACGACGAGGTCAACCGCCTGCAGCCCGGCGCCAACCACGGCTGGGACCCGTCCCGGGGCGGGACGGTCGGCGGGTACGACGAGGACGTGCCGATGACCGACCTGGAGCGCTTCCCGGACGCGGTGCCGGCCGTGTGGAGCTCGGGCAGCCCGGTGGAGGCGATCTCCGGGGCGGCGTTCCTGTCCGGGCCGCAGTGGGGCGACCTGGACGGCGCGCTCGCGGTCGGGGCGTTGCGCGGGCAGAAGCTGCTGGTCATGACGCTCGCCCCGGACGGGTCGGTGGCCGACACGCAGGTCCCGGCACCGCTGGACGGCACCCACGGGCGGCTGCGGGCGGTCCGCACGGCGCCCGACGGGACGCTGCTGGTGTCCACGTCCAACGGGCCGGACGACAAGATCCTGCGGGTGACCCCGGTCTGAGCGGCGCTCAGGGCGAGCCCGGCACGATCAGCCCGGACTCGTAGGCGGCGATGGCCGCCTGGACCCGGTCGCGCAGTCCCAGCTTGCTGAGCACGTTGCTGACGTGGGTCTTCACCGTGTGCTCGCTGACCACCAGCGCGGCCGCGATCTCGGCGTTGGACAGGCCGCGCCCGAGCAGCACCAGCGTCTCGCGCTCGCGGGTGGTGAGCGGGCCGAGCGGCACGGCCGAGCCCGGCGGGCGTGCGCGGCGGCCCAGCACGTCGTCGAGCAGCCGGCGGGTCACCGACGGGGCGAGCAGCGCGTCGCCGGCCACCACCACCCGCACGGCGTGCACCAGGTCGGCGCGCCGGACGTCCTTGAGCAGAAACCCGCTGGCCCCGGCGCGCAGCGCGGCGAAGACGTACTCGTCGTCGTCGAAGGTGGTGAGCATGACGACCCGGGTCGCGCTCTGCGCGCACACCACCCGGGCGGCCTCGATGCCGTCCCGGCGGGGCATCCGGATGTCCAGCAGGGCCACGTCGGGGTGGTGGGTGTGCACGGCGTCGACGGCCTTGACCCCGTCCGCGGCCTCGGCGACCACCCGCATGTCCGGCTGCGCTTCGATGATCATGGCGAAGCCGGCGCGGACCAGTTCCTGGTCGTCGGCGACCAGCACGGTGATGCTCATGCCGGCAGCCGGGCCGACACCCGGAATCCGCGGGCGCCGGGCCCGGGCCCGAACCGCGCCGATCCCCCGCAGGCCGCGGCCCGCTCGGTGATGCCGACCAGGCCCTGCCCCGGCTCCGGCCCCGCCCCGGGTCCCGGTCCGTCGTCGTGCACGGTGACCACCAGTTCGGACTCCCGCCAGTCCAGCGCGACCCGAGCCGGGGCGGCGCCCGCGTGCCGGACCACGTTGGTCAGCGCCTCCTGCACGATCCGGTAGGCGGCGGTGGCGACGTCCGGCGGCACCGGGCGGCGGGTCCCGCTGGTGGCCAGCGTGACCTGTGGCCCGACCCCGGCGACCAGCGCCGGGACGTCGTCCAGGGTGGGCTGCGGGGCGGGTCCGGCCGGGCCGGCGGCGAGCAGGCCGAGCATCCGGCGCAGCTGGGCCAGCGCCTCGCGGCCGGCGTCGGCGACGGCGTCGAAGACCGCCTCGTCCCGGTCCGGGTCGCTGCGCACCACCACCGGGCCGGCCTCGGCCTGGACCACCATCAGGCTGACCGAATGCGCGAGCACGTCGTGCATGTCCCGGGCGATCCGCGCCCGCTCCCGCTCGGCGGCGCGCTCGGCGGCGGTCGCCCGGTCGCGGTCGAGCTGCGCGGCCCGTTCCCGGTGCCGCTCGCGCTCCCGGCGCGCCGCGCGGCCCAGCGCGTACGCCCCGCCCCACAGGAACGTCTCGCGCACCGCGGCCGCCACCGATCCCAGCACCCCGCCGACGACGGTGATGCCGACCGCCGAGGCCACCAGCGCGCCCAGCCGCACCCGTGAGGGCGACCGCTCGGCCACCGCGTACATGCAGATCAGGGCGCCGTACCAGACCGGCTGCTCGGGGCCGCTGCCGCCGACCAGGGAGTAGCCGGTGATCCCGGCGGCGGTGATCAGCAGGCAGGTCGCGGGGGCCCGGCGCCGGGCCAGCACCGGCAGCGCCACCAGCAGGACCGGCGCGAACTCCGTCAGCGTCCACGGCGCCCCGTCGCTGCGGGCGGTGAACGCGAACGGCGCGGCCTGGGCGGCCAGCGCCAGCATCGTGAGCCCGACGTCGATGGCGGTCGGGGGCAGGTGGCGCAGCCGCGCCGGCCAGCCGGACATGGGCGCTCCCCGGGACGAAGGCGACCCACGCTATCCGGCTGCGCCCCGGGGGTCCTCGCCCGAGCGGGGGAGCCGCGGATCGGTCGGGCGGGCGAGGTGGGCGAAGCCACGGTCCGACCACAGTCGACGGCGTCCCGTCCCGAACTCCGAGGAGCCTGCCGTGCCGACCAGCCGCGTCCCCCCGCCCCCCGTCCTGCTGCCCCGCGCCGTCCTGCCGGCCGCCCCGGCCCTGCTGCTCGCCGGGGTCGTGCTGATGGCCGCCCCGGACGCGTGGACGGTGGCCCACCTCGTCTTCCTGGGCGGCACGCTGCTGATGCTGCCGGTCGGGGCCGTGCTGCACGGCCTGCTCGACGGCGCGGGATGGCTGCGCCCGGCCGGGACGGCGCTCACCACCGTCGGCGCGCTGGCCCTCGCCGGCCAGTTCGTGCTCGACTTCGCGGTGCGGCAGCTGGCCGGCGACGCCGACGCGGCCCGCTCGGCGATGTTCGACCGGCTCCAGGAGTCGCCGGTGTTCGCGCTCATCTTCTACAGCGCGGGACCGGCGCTGCTGTTCACCGGCCTGGCGCTGTCCGGCCTGGCCATGGTGCGGACCCGGCCCGCCCTGCGCCGTCCCGGTTGGGTCCTGGTGGCCGGGACGCTGGTGATGGCGGCGGCCCGGATCGTCGAGCAGCGGATCGTCGAGATCGTCGGTCTGGGGTTGATCCTGGCGGCGCTGGCGCTCGTGGCCCACCGCTGGACGGCGGTGCCGCGCCGCGCCGAGCGCAGCCGGGCGGCGGTCTGAGCCCGGGTCAGCCGGTGCCGTACCGCACGGCCGCCCGCTGCCGGGCCTTGGCCGCCTCGACCTCGCGGTCCTTCGGTGGGGCGGTGGTCACCAGCGCGTGGAGCAGGGTGCGGGTGGCCTCCTCGACCGCGGCCACCGCCCGGTCGAACGCCTCCGCGTTGGCCTGCGACGGCGCCGTCGACCCACTGATCTTGCGGACGTACTGCAGGGCGGCGCCGTGCACCTCGTCCGAGGTGGCCGGCGGCTCGAAGTTGTGCAGCACCCGGATGTTCCGACACATGCCCCCGATGGTGCCCGAACGCCCCGACAGACGGCGAGGGCGTCAGGCCATGTCCTGGTCGACCGGGTCCATCCCGGTCAGCGGGGCCACCCCGAGCACCAGCTTGGCGGTGTGGAACGCCTCGGCGTACCGGGCCCGGCACTGCACCCCGCGCACCCGGGCCAGCCCGCCGAAGGTCTCCGCGTCGAACCAGCTGCGGTCGCGCTGCGAGCCGTAGTGCTCGTGCAGCTTGGCGACCTTCTCCCGGAGCACCGGTTCGGCCAGCGGCAGGTAGACGCTGGGCTGGGCCAGGTCGCCCTCCCACTTGAGGATCTCGTAACCGAGGGTCAGGTGGTCGTGGAAGGCGGTGGGCACGAGCGTGGCCAGCGCCCGGTGGTCGGGGTGGGCGTCGTGCGGCGACGGGGCGAACACCAGGTCCGGCTCGGCGTGCGCGCGCAGCTCCTCCAGCGCCAGCTTGGCCCGTTCCCAGCGGCTGGGGACGCGGCCGTCGGGCAGGTCGAGCACGGTGACGTCGAGCCGCGCGCCCGGGCAGAACGCCGCCAGCGCCGCCCGCTCCTCCTCCTCGCGCAGCGACCCGCCGCCGGTCAGCACCAGCGCCGACACCCCGACCCCCGGGTGGGCGCGACACAGCTCCAGCAGCGAGCCGCCGGCGCCGATCGCGATGTCGTCGCAGTGCGCCCCGAGCAGCAGCATGTGGTCGAGTCGCTCGGGCAGCAGGCTCAACACCGGGCGCACCACCGATCGTTTCGCGGCCGAGCGCCGGTCTCGAGGCCGGCGCACGGGCGCAGAGTGTCCCACGAAGGGGTCGGCGCCCGTCCCGGGTGGGTCACCCCGATGCGCCGGCGGTAACCATCCGCCTCGCCGGCGTCACCCGGTCGTGGTCGACAGGCCCTCGGTGCCGGCCCGCAGCTTGGCCAGCCGCCGGGTGGTCGGCCACCGCACGTCGTAGGCCCAGCCGAGCTTCTCGAACGCCCAGATGACCCGCGCCGAGATGTCGATCTGCCCGCGGAGCACGCCGTGCCGGGCGCAGGTCGGGTCGGCGTGGTGCAGGTTGTGCCACGACTCGCCCATGGACAGGATCGCCAGCGGCCAGAAGTTGCGCGAGCGGTCCCGCGACCGGAACGGCCGCTCCCCCACCATGTGGCAGATCGAGTTGATCGACCAGGTGACGTGGTTGGACACCGCCAGCCGGACCAGCCCGCCCCAGAAGAACCCGGTGACGACCCCGGCCCAGGACCAGGAGATCAGGCCACCGAGCACGGCCGGCAGCAGCAGGCTGACCGCCACCCACACCCCGAAGGTCCGGCTCACCCGCACGATCGCCCGGTCGGCGAGCAGGTCGGGGATGAACCGCCGGTGGTTGGTCTCGTTGCGCTCGAAGAACCAGGTCATGTGGGCGTGCAGGAAGCCCTTGGCCACCGCGGCCGGCGTGGTGCCGAACAGCCACGGCGAGTGCGGATCGCCCTCGCGGTCGGAGAACGCGTGGTGGCGCCGGTGGTCGGCCACCCAGTTCAGCACGTTGCCCTGCACCGCGAGCGACCCGGTGATCGCCATCGCCACCCGCAGCCAGGGCCTGGCCTTGAACGCCTTGTGGGTGAAGTGGCGGTGGAAGCCCACGGTGATGCCCAGCACGGCGATCGTGTAGAACACCGCCAGCAGCACCAGGTCGTGCCAGTCGACGCCCCAGCCCCACACCAGCGGGATGGCTGCGGCCAGCGCGACCATCGGCAGGGCCACGAAGACGTAGATCATCGCGTGCTGGAACGCGGTGCGCCGTCCGGAGATGACCGGGTTGGGCCCTGAGGTGAGCGGGTTCGGGTCGACGGACTCGGCAGCGGCGGTCATGCGGCTCCTCGGTGCGGGGCGACATCTGTCCGACTGCGGGCGGCGGTCACCACCCGCATCCCCGCAGGTTAGGGCAACCTGCGTGCACCGGCAGTGTGCACGGCGGTCCTGTCCTGCCGGTAGTCACCGAGCGCCGACACCGGATCAACCGCGTTGCCGCTGCGTGACAGGATGGAGGCCAGTCCGCCGTGGTGTAACGGCAGCACCTCGGATTTTGGTTCCGATGGTCCAGGTTCGAATCCTGGCGGCGGAGCGCCAGGTCAGCGCGTCGGGAAGATCGCCGAGCCCCCGCTGGCATCCGCTGGTGACATCGGTTGTCGCCACCGAACGGGCCGTGCATGTGGTCGGCGAGCCGGCGCTCGGCGTCGTCCAGGACGTGCGCGTAGGTGTTCGTGGTGATGCTGATGGGGCTGTGGCCCAGCGGCTCCATGGCCTCACGGTCGGATGCGCCGGCGTGGAGCAGCAGGGACGCGCAGGTGGGGCGCAGGTCGTGCACGCGGGCATGGCTGAGCCCGGCACGGGTCAACAGCCGGTCGAACGCCTTGTCCAGCGACCGCGGCTCGATCTGGCACCTGGCCCGTCGAGGTCGGTGTTCACACCGATTCGTCCAGGTCACCCGATCGGGGAGCATGACCGCCATGACGACGCGCCTCCTGCCTGGTGACGACGCCGATGCCCCGTTGAGCACGTCGAGCCCGCGCCCCGACCGTGCCTGGCAGGTCCAGCGACCCCTCACCCCGCGGGAACGCCTCGCGTGGTGGTCCCTGCTCACGCTGTTCGTCGGCCTGCTCGCCACTGAGACGGTGCTGGGGATCCGTAGCGATCCGGGCTTCGTGGCGTTCGCCCTGCTTTCGGCGTTGGCGGCCGGCGCGCTCGCTGCGTCTGGGCTGCTCGTCTGGGCCAAGCGGCCGGGCACCCCCCTGGGGGTGCTCCTGGTCCTCGCTGCCTGCGTAATCGCCTTTCAGGGGGTCAATTCGCAGGTGAGCGTGGCGGGGGGCCCCCTCGCTGGCGCCGCCGCAGTCGTCCTGTACGTCGTGCTGCCCTGGGCTCCGGGGACCATCGCACACGCCTACCTGACCTTCCCCGACGGGCGGATCCGAGGAGCGGACCGCTGGCTCCTCGTGTCCTGGTACGGCGTCCTGCCCGCGCTCCGCCTCGCCGGAGTGACGCTCGGGGACTTCACCCAGATCCTCGGGTGCGGCGCCGACTGCCCGGTCAACCCCGTCCAGATCGCGGACCTCCGAGGCGACGGGATGGCCGCGATCGACCTCGGGCAGTTCCTCCTGTTAACGGCGCTCGTAGGGTTCGCCTTCTTCGGTCCGGTCCGGTGGCGCTTCCGCCGGATGGGCGCCGCGGACCGGCGGCGGATGCGGCCCGCGATCGTGGCCTTGTTGGTGGTGGCCGTGTTCCAAACGACGATCGGGATCTGGGGCGCCCTCTGGGGCATGGGGGTGACGGCCGTCCAGAACGAGACCGTTTTCCTGATCGCCGTGGTCGGCACCTACCTCGCCTACCTGGGGATCCCGATCGCGCTGGCCGTCGGGGTGCTGTCGACGCGGTTGGCGCACGCCGAGGTGGCCGGCATGGTCGCGACCCTGCGCACGGCGGGGACCGACGACCTGACCCCGGCCCTGGCCCGGGTCCTGGGGGATCCGACGACGGTCGTGGCCGTCCCGGCCGCACCGGACCAGGGGCAGGGCGAGGTCTACGTCGGGCTCGACGGTGCGGTGCTGGACATCGGGGCGGACGGGCCCGGGGTGCGACGGACCGACCTGGGCGAGGGCGCGATCCTGCTGACCCGGGAAACCACCGCGCGGGAGGACCCCGCGCTGTTCACCGCAGCCGTCGAGGCGGTCCGGCTGTCGCTGGACAACGCGCGGCTGACCGCCCGCGTGCGGTCCCAGCTGGCCGAGGTCGAGGCATCACGGGCCCGGATCACCACAGCCGCGGACGAGGCCCGGCACAAGTTGGAACGCGACCTGCACGACGGAGCCCAGCAGCAGCTGTTGGGGCTGGGGATGAGCCTGGTCGCCGCTCGACGCGCCGTCCCCGACGACTCCCCGGCGGCCACCCGGCTCGACGAGGCCTCGGCACAGCTCAAGGACTCCCTGGTGGAGTTGCGCCAGCTCTCCCGGGGGCTGCGGCCGGCGCTGCTGGCCGAGCGCGGCCTGGAGGTGGCCCTCGATGATCTGCGCCGCCGGATCCCCGTCCCGCTGTCGGTCCGCGTGGACCTCCTCGAGCGGCCCGCACCCCACATCGAGGTCACCGCCTACTACGTCCTCGCCGAAAGCCTGCAGAACATCACCCGCCACGCCCCCGCAGCGACCGCCACGGTCACCGTCCGGGGCACCGGGCCGGACCTGGTGGTCAGCGTGAGCGACGACGGACCCGGCGGCGCGGACGTGTCCCGCGGCAGCGGGCTGCGCGGACTCTGCGACCGGGTGCACGCCGTCGGCGGTGAGCTCGACGTGGCCAGCGCGATTGGCGCAGGGACCACCGTCACCGCCCGGCTGCCCCTGCGAGCCGGGACGGCGACCCGATGACGCTGCGCATCGTCATCGCCGACGACTCCCTCATCGTGCGGGCGGGACTGCGCAACCTGCTCACCGAGGAGGGCATGGACGTGGTCGACGCCGTCGCCGATGCCGACGCCCTGATGGCCGCGGTCGCGCTCACCCACCCGGACGTGGCGGTCGTCGACATCCGGATGCCCCCCACCCACACCGACGAGGGTGTGCTGGCCGTCTCGCGGATCCGCTCCCAGTACCCCCGGACGGCCGCCCTGCTGCTGTCGCAGTACGTCGAAGCGCCCTACGTCATGGAACTCCTGGCGGGCGGCCGCACCCACGTCGGCTACCTGCTGAAAGACCGCGTCCTCGAACCGGAAGCGCTCGTGGCCGCGGTGCGCCGGGTCCACTCCGGTGAGGTGGTCGTGGACCCGGGACTCGTGGAATCCCTGCTCACCGCGCCGCAGTTGCCACCGGCACTGCAAGTGCTGTCCACCCGTGAGCGGGAAGTCCTCGCCCTCATGGCCGAGGACCTCACCGACCGGGGCATCGCCACCCGCCTGACGATCTCGGTGCGCACCGTCCACACCCACGTCCAGCGCGTCCTCGACCGCCTCGGAATCGCCGACACCCCGCACGACAACCGACGG
>DASQMQ010000419.1:0-3959 GCA_035645455.1 Pseudonocardia sp. | reverse complement strand
ACCCCGGGCCGGGTCCGCGCCCTGCACCCGTGGTGGGTCCGGGCCGAGACGCTGGCCTGGGCCGCCGCCGCGGTGGCGCTGCCCGTGGTGGCCGCGGTCCGGTCCGCGCAGTGGCTGGCCGCGCTGTGCCTGCTCACCGCGCTCGCCGCCGGGGCGCTGGCCGTCGCCGGGCGGCAGATGCGCAGCGTGCTGCGGGCCGTGCTCGCGCTGCCGATCGCCGCGCTGCGCGCGGTGCCGTGGCTGGGCCGGGCGGCGCGGGGCACCGGCCGGGCCGGGGCGGTGGCCGCCGGGGGGTTCCGGCTGGCCGCGTCGCTGCTGGTGGGGCTGGTGCTGGTGGCGCTGTTCGGCAGCCTGCTGGCCTCGGCCGACCCGGTGTTCGCCCAGCTGGTCGACGTCGCCCTGCCGACCTTCGACGCCGACGTGCTGGCCGAGCGGGTCGTGCTGTTCGTGGTCGGGGCGGGCGCCGTGGCCGGTGCCGTCCTGCTGCTCGCCGCGCCGCCCGCGCTCGCCCTGCCGCGGCTGCGCCCGACCCCGCTGCGCACCCGGGACTGGGCGGTCCCGGTCGGCGCGCTGGTCGCGCTGTTCGCGCTGTTCGTCGGGGTGCAGTTCGCGGCGCTGTTCGGCAACGACGCCTACGTGCTGCGCACCACCGGCCTCACCTTCGCCGAGTACGCGCGCAGCGGCTTCTGGCAGTTGGTCGCGGTCAGCGTGCTGGCGCTCGCGGTGATCCTGGCCGGGTCGCGGTGGGCACCGGCGGCGACGGCCGGTGACCGGCTGGCCAAGCGGGTCCTGCTGGGCGGGCTGGCCGGGCTCTGCCTGGTCGTGGTGGCCTCCGCGGTGCGCCGGATGTGGCTCTACCAGGAGGCGTACGGAGCCACCGTGCTGCGGCTGCTGGTCGCGGTGTGCGAGCTGTGGCTGGGTCTGTGCTTCGTGCTGGTGCTGGTGGCCGTGCTGCGGCTGCGCCCGCACGGCACGGCCCGCCCGATGCTGGGCACCGCGGTGGCGGCGCTGCTGGCGCTGGCCGTGCTGGACCCGGAGCGGTTCGTGGCCGAGCAGAACGTGGCCCGGTTCGAGGCCACCGGCCGGCTGGACGGGGAGTACCTGTCCGGGCTGTCCGCGGACGCGGTGCCGGCGCTGCTGCGGCTGCCCGACTCGAGCGAGCGGACCTGCATCCTCGGCACGATCGCGCGGCGCGAGCAGGCCGAGCCCGACGAGGACTGGCGCAGCGCCAACGTCAGCCGGGCCGCGGCGCGCGCCGCGGCCGGGCACCTGGCCGCGACCCGGGCGGACGCCGACCGGTGGACGGTGCCGGAGCCCGACGCCCCGGTGCCCACCGATCCGGGCTGCTGGCGGTACTGAGGCCGGACCGGTCAGGAATCGAGAAGCACCCGGTCCGGGAGCCACCTAGCGTGATCGCCGTGGACCCGTCGCGGCGCGCCCGGGGGCGGTCCCGCACGACGGACGGAGACACTGTGGGCATGGCCACCAGCACGGACGAGCGGGCGACCGCGCCGCACATCGCCGACACCCGCGATCTGATCCGGGTGCGGGGCGCCCGGGTGAACAACCTCAAGGACGTCAGCGTCGAGCTCCCGAAGCGTCGGCTGACGGTGTTCACCGGCGTCTCCGGCTCGGGCAAGAGCTCGCTGGTGTTCGGCACCATCGCCGCGGAGTCCCAGCGGCTGATCAACGAGACCTACAGCGCCTTCGTGCAGGGCTTCATGCCGACGCTGGCCCGCCCCGAGGTCGACGTCCTGGAGGGGCTGACCACCGCGATCATCGTCGACCAGGAGCGGATGGGTGCCAACCCGCGCTCCACGGTCGGCACCGCCACCGACGCGAACGCGATGCTGCGCATCCTGTTCAGCCGGCTCGGGCAGCCGCACATCGGCTCGCCCCAGGCGTTCTCCTTCAACGTGGCCTCGATCAGCGGCGCGGGCGCGGTCACGTTCGAGAAGGACGGCAAGCAGGTCAAGGAGCGCCGCGACTTCAGCATCACCGGCGGCATGTGCCCGCGCTGCGAGGGCCGGGGCCAGGTCAACGACATCAACCTGGCCGCGCTCTACGACGAGAGCAAGTCGCTCAACGAGGGCGCGATCACCATCCCCGGCTACAGCATGGAGGGCTGGTACGGCCGCATCTACCGCGGCTGCGGCTGGTTCGACCCGGACAAGCCGATCCGCGAGTTCACCGAGCGCGAGCTGGACGACCTGCTGCACAAGGACGCCACCAAGATCAAGGTCGACGGCCTCAACCTGACCTACCTGGGGCTGATCCCGCAGATCCAGAAGTCCTACCTGTCCAAGGACATCGACGCGCTGCAGCCGCACGTCCGCGCCTTCGTGGAGCGGGTGGCCACCTTCACCGCCTGCCCCGAGTGCGGCGGCACCCGGCTCAGCGCAGCGGCCCGCTCGTCGAAGATCGCCGGGATCAGCATCGCCGACGCCTGCGCGATGCAGATCAGCGACCTCGCCGGCTGGGTGCGCGACCTCGACGAGCCCTCGGTGGCGCCGCTGCTCGCGTCGCTGCGGCACACCCTGGACGCGTTCGTGGAGATCGGGCTGGGCTACCTGTCGCTGGAGCGGCCGGCGGGCACCCTGTCGGGCGGCGAGGCGCAGCGCACCAAGATGATCCGCCACCTCGGCTCGGCGCTCACCGACGTCACCTACGTCTTCGACGAGCCCACCATCGGCCTGCACCCGCACGACATCCAGCGGATGAACGACCTGCTGCGCCAGCTGCGCGACAAGGGCAACACGGTGCTCGTGGTGGAGCACAAGCCGGAGACGATCGTGATCGCCGACCACGTCGTCGACCTCGGGCCGGGCGCGGGGACCGGCGGCGGCACCGTCTGCTTCGAGGGCACCGTCGAGGAGCTGCGGACCAGCGGCACCGTCACCGGCCGGCACTTCGACGACCGGGTCTCGGTCAAGGAGTCGGTGCGCACGCCCACCGGCGCGCTGGAGATCCGCGGCGCGACCCGGCACAACCTGCGCGAGGTCGACGTGGACATCCCGCTCGGGGTGCTCGTCGTGGTCACCGGGGTCGCCGGCTCCGGCAAGAGCTCGCTGGTGCACGGGTCGATCCCGGCCGGCGCCGGGGTGGTGGCGGTCGACCAGGGCGCCATCCGCGGCTCGCGGCGCAGCAACCCGGCGACCTACACCGGCCTGCTCGACCCGATCCGCAAGGCGTTCGCCAAGGCCAACGGGGTGAAGCCAGCGCTGTTCAGCGCCAACTCCGAGGGCGCCTGCCCGAACTGCAACGGCGCCGGGGTCGTCTACACCGACCTGGGGATGATGGCCGGCGTCGCCGCCCCCTGCGAGGTGTGCGAGGGCAAGCGGTTCCAGGCCGCGGTGCTGGACTACCACCTCGGCGGCCGCGACATCAGCGAGGTGCTGGCGATGTCGGTGACCGAGGCCGAGGGGTTCTTCGGCGCCGGCGAGGCGCGCATCCCGGCCGCGCACGCCATCCTCGGCCGGCTCGCCGACGTCGGGCTCGGCTACCTCAGCCTCGGCCAGCCGCTCACCACGCTGTCCGGCGGCGAGCGGCAGCGGCTCAAGCTGGCCACCCGCATGGCCGAGAAGGGCGGCGCCTACGTCCTCGACGAGCCGACCAGCGGACTGCACCTCGCCGACGTCGAGCAGTTGCTCGGCCTGCTTGATCGGCTCGTCGACTCCGGCAAGTCGGTTATCGTCATCGAGCACCACCAGGCGGTCATGGCGCACGCCGACTGGATCATCGACCTCGGCCCCGGTGCCGGCCACGACGGCGGCCGGATCGTCTTCGAGGGCACGCCCGCCGACCTCGTCGCCGCCCGCTCCACCCTCACCGGCGAGCACCTCGCGGCCTACGTCGGCACTTGACCGAGGCCCTCGGCGGCGCCCCGGAGCGGGGACGATCGGACATCGCGACCGGGGGGAGGGACGGACGGGTGACGGAAGCACGGGGGCTAGGCCCGG
>DASQMQ010000418.1:0-2950 GCA_035645455.1 Pseudonocardia sp. | reverse complement strand
GCGGGCGTCGAGCGGTCCGGGCGGAAGGGGGCGCCGTGCCCAGGGCACGATCAGGGTCGCGAGCTCCAGGACCCGCTCGCGCTGCTCGCGCAACTGCTCGCGGTCGGGCGCGTAGGGGTACGTCACCCGCGCCCGGCGGGTGGGGTCAGGTGCCGCAGTAGGTGACGTGCGGGGCGCAGCCGACGGGCGCGGGCTCGGCGTACCGCTCCAGACCGGGCCGCTCCTCGTACGGCCGGGAGACGGCGTCGAGCAGGCGGTGGAACGCCGCCAGGTCCCCGGCGGTGGCCTCGGTGAGCGCCTCCTCGACGAGGTGGTTGCGCGGGATGTAGGCGGGGTTGACGCGGTTCATCGCCGCTGCCGTCGCCGCCCGGTCGGCGGGCAGGAGCGCCTCGCGCCGCGCCGCCCACGCGTCGAACGGCTCCGGATCGCCGAACAGCGACCGCGCGGTGCCCGCCGCGAGCGCCCGGAAGAACGTGGTGCCGTCGACGCGCTGGGCGCGCATCAGCTCCAGCAGGTCGGTGACCAGGTCCGGGTCCGCCGCGGCGAGCCCGAGCTTCGCGGCCGCGCCGTCGTCCCAGTACCGCTGGTAGGAGTCGGCGAACCCGCCGAGCACCGCGGTCGCGGCCTCGACGGCGGCGTCGGGGTCGTCGTCGATCAGGGGCAGCAGCGTCTCACCGAGGCGGGCGAGGTTCCACTGCGCGATCACCGGCTGGTTGCCGTAGGCGTAGCGGCCGCGGTGGTCGATGGAGCTGAACACGGTGGCCGGGTCGTAGGCGTCCAGGAACGCGCACGGGCCGTAGTCGATGGTCTCGCCGGAGATCGTGGTGTTGTCGGTGTTCATCACGCCGTGCACGAAGCCGACCAGCATCCACCGGGCCACCAGGGCGGCCTGGGCGTCGATCACGCGGCGGAACAGCTCCAGGTACGGATCAGCGGCGTCGGCGGCCGCCGGGTGGTGGCGGGCGATGGCGTGGTCGGCGAGCGCGCGCAGCACGTCCCGGTCGCCGGACGCGGCGGCGTACTGGAAGGTGCCGACGCGCAGGTGGCTCGCGGCGACGCGGCTGAGCACCGCGCCCGGCAGCGGCCCCTCCTGGCGCAGCACCCGCTCACCCGTGGCGACGACGGCGAGCGCCCGGGTCGTCGGGATCCCCAGCCCGTGCATGGCCTCGCCGATCAGGTACTCCCGCAGCATCGGGCCCACCGCGGCCCGGCCGTCGCCGCCGCGGGCGAACGGCGTCCGACCCGAGCCCTTGAGGTGCAGGTCGCGCCGGCGGCCCGCGGCGTCGAGCACCTCGCCGAGCAGCAGCGCCCGGCCGTCACCCAGCCGGGGCACGTACCCGCCGAACTGGTGACCGGCGTAGGCCTGCGCGACCGGGGTGACCCCGTCCGGCAGCCCGTGGCCGACCAGCAGCGACACCCCCGCCGGCTCCCGCAGCGCGGCGGCGTCGACGCCCAGCTCGGCCGCCAGCTCCTCGTTGAGCACCAGCAGCTCCGGCGCGGGTGCCGGTGCCGCCGTCCACGGCACCGAGAGGCTCGGCACGGCCCGGGCGTAGGAGTCGTCGAACTCGAACAACGTCCTCGCGACGGTCATGCGTCGAGGCTACGACGCGGTGGCGCCGCGCGCTGCTCAAGCGGCGAGCTCCGCCGCCCTCCGCTCCAGCGCCGCCCAGGCGGCGTCCAGGTCGTCCTCCACCCGCTCGGCGCGGACCTGCTCCTCGCGCAGCAACCAGCCGAAGGCGAACCCGTTGCCGCCGTCGGTGGTGGCGGCCTCGCCGAGCTCGCGCAGCAGACCGCGGGCGACGACGGAGTCCTGGTGCTCGCCCAGCAGCTCCTGCATCGCCTTGACGTCCTTGACCAGCTTCTGCGCCGGGCGGCCCAGGGCCGGTGTCGCCACCTCGGCGGCGTAGCGGAGGCGCTTGGCGGCCTTGCGCATCTCGTGCAGGTGCTCGTCGCGCTCGTGGCCGGCGGGGTGGGCGTGCGCCGCGCGTTGCGCCTTGCCGACGCGCCGGACCCCCTTGGCGATCAGCTTGCGCAGCGCGGCGGGGGCCCGGTCGGCGGCCGCGGTGGTCAGCGGCGGGTCGGCGATCAGGGCGTCGACGGCGTCGAGCAGGGCGACGTAGCGGTCGCCGTCGAGCGCGGACGTGGTCTGCCGCGCGGCCGTCGTGCGCCGGCCCGCGAAGAAGCGGGTGGTCTGCGCGGCCACCGGGCCGAGGACGATCTCGGGGGGCAGCGCGGCCACCGCGGCGCCGATCCGCTCCTCCTGCACCTCCAGGTCGCGGGCGCCGCCGAGCTCCCCGGCGAGCCAGCGCAGTTCGCCGACCAGCTCGTCGGTGCGGGTGCGGTCGAGCAACGGGCGGAACGACTGCAGGGTGCTGCGCATCCGCCGGCACGCGACCCGCATCTGGTGCACCCCCTCCCCGACGTGCTGACGCACCTGCGGATCAGTGGCGTGCAGGGCGTCGGCCTGCTCCGCCAGGTAGGCCACCACGACCTCGCCGGCGCTCACCCCCGGCCCGGCGACCGGCCGGACCGGCGCGGCGGGGACCCGGTCGGCCAGGACCCGGGCGAGCTTGGACGACGACGCCGAGCGGTGCACGCCGGCGCCGGCCAGCACCGCCTCGATCCGGTCCAGCACGTCCGGGGTGCCGTGCTCGGCCAGTTCGACCTCGATCTCGGCCCACTGCTGGGCGTCCGGCTCGGTCCGCCCGTCGGCTTCGGCGTCCAGCACGCGGCCGGTGACGCGGTCGTCGGTGACGGTGGCGACGGCCCGGCCCCCGGCGTCGACGAGTGTCCACTCCCGACGGACGGTGGCGAGCTCGACGACCGGCTGCAGCGGGCCGCCGCGGTGGGCCGCCCGGCTCAGCGCGACCAGCTGCGCGGGCGGCTTGCGGTAGCGGCCCAGCGGGACGCGGACCTCGTCGCGGGCGTCGGGCCCGGCGGGCAGCTTGAG
>DASQMQ010000417.1:0-2692 GCA_035645455.1 Pseudonocardia sp. | reverse complement strand
GTCGCCCCGGGCGCGGCGAGCACGACGTCCGGGGCCGCGTCCGGGACCACGTGGCCGAGCTCGCGCTCGCCCAGCTTCGGGTTGATCGGCACCGCGACCACGCCGGCCAGCAGCGCGCCGATCACCCCGACCGCGGTGTGGATCGACGCGGTGGCGTGCACGGCCGCCCGGCTCCGCCCGGTGAGCGCGGCGGCCAGCGCACCGGCCGCGCCGGCCAGCGCGGCGTAGTCCAGTTCGACGGCGCCCGGTCCGGTGCCGAAGCGCAGCGCGGTGCGGTCCGGCGGGTCGAGCAGGGCGGGCAGCAGCGGCATCGCGCCGGTCCCCCCCGGCGTCGCGGGTGCGGCGGGTCGGGTCACCCGAGCACCTTGCCGGGGTTGAGGATGTCGCGCGGGTCGAGCGCGGCCTTGACCGCCCGGTGCAGCGCGAGCGCGCCCGGGCCCAGCTCACGGCGCATGCCGTCGCGCTTGAGCAGCCCGACGCCGTGCTCGCCGGTGACCGTGCCGCCCATCTCCAGCGCCGCGTCCACGATCGCGTCGAAGGCCGCCCGGGTGCGCGCCTTGGCGGCCTCGTCGCCGTGCGGGGTGAGCATCAGCGGGTGCAGGTTGCCGTCCCCGGCGTGCGCGACGGTGGCGATCACGGTGTCGTGCTCGGCGGCGATCGCCTCGATCCGGGCCAGCATCTCGGCCAGCCGCGACCGGGGCAGGCAGACGTCCTCGGTGAGCATGGCCTGGCCTAGCTGCTCCAGCGCGGGGTAGGCCAGCCGGCGGGCGTCGAACAGCGCCTCGGCCTCCACCGGGTCGGTGGACAGCAGCGCCTCCCGGGCGCCGGCCGCGGTGAACTCGGCGTGGATGGCCTCCGCCTCGTGCTGGGCGGCGGGTTCGGGCAGGTCGGTCTGGGCGAGCAGCAATGCGGCCGCGTCCTCCGGCAGCCCGGCGTGCTTCCAGGCGTTCACCGCGCGCAGGCAGACCCGGTCGATCAGCTCGAACGCGGCCGGCTGCAGGCCCGCCGCGGTGACCCGGGAGACGGCGTCGCCGGCCGCGGCCAGGGTGTCGAAGAACCCGACCACGGTGCGCGGGGCGGTGGTGCGCAGCGGCCGCAGCCGGACGGTCACCTCGGTGACCACGCCGAGCGTGCCCTCGGAGCCGACCATCAACCCGACCAGGTCGTACCCGGCGACGCCCTTCGCGGTGCGCCGGCCGAGCCGGACCACCTCGCCGGTCGCCGTGACGACCTCCAGGGCCAGCACGTAGTCGCGGGTGACCCCGTACTTGACGCAGCACAGCCCGCCGGCGTTGGTGGCCACGTTGCCGCCGATCGTCGACCACGGGGCGCTGGCCGGGTCGGGCGGGTACCAGAGCCCGTGCTCGGCCACCGCCCGGCGCAGCTCGTCGTTGACCACGCCGGGCTGCACGACGGCCAGCCGCTCGGCCTGGTTGATCTCCACGATGTCGCGCATGTGCTCGGTGCACAGCACCACGCAGCCCTGCACCGCGTTCGCCCCGCCGGACAGACCGGTGCCCGCGCCGCGGGTGACCACCGGCACGCCGTCCCGGGCGCACGCGGTGACCACCGCGGCCACCTCGGCGGTGCTGCGCGGCCGGACCACCGCGACCGGGCTCCCGTGGTCGGCCCACTCCGCCTCGTCGTGCAGGTAGGAGGCCATCAGCCCGGGGTCGGTGAGGACCCGGTCGGGCGGCAGGACGTCCCGGAAGCCGGCCGGGAGCGGGTCGTGCGCGACGTCGGGCATGGCCGGCACGCTAACCGGCGTGCAGCCGCGCGACCACCGCTCGACCGAGGTCGGTGCCCGACCGCCAGGCCGTCTCCACCCGCGGGCTGCCCCAGCCGTCGCCGGCCAGGCCGATGCCGTCCGCGCCGAGGTGGAAGGTCCGGTCGCGGGACTGCGCCGGGGAGGCGAACCGCCACCGGTGGACGTGGGTCCAGGCCGGGTGCTCGGGGATGTCCAGCAGGTCGCGCACCGCGGCGACGGCCGGCCCGACGGCGCCGTCGGGTGCGGCGTCGTGCCGCGCGGCGACCGCGGCCGTGGTGTGCACGACCAGCACCGGGGCCCCGTCACCGCGCCGGTCGCCGTCGTCGGCGACCAGGGTCAGCACCGGGTGGTCGTTGACGAACGCCACCGGCAGCACCGGCCACTGGCGGCGCGCCCACCCCGCGACCACCGTGATCACCGGGCTCCACCGGCGACCGGCGAGCTCGGCCGCGGCCGGCGAGCTGGGGTGGACCATGCGGACGGCCTGCGGATCGGGCATCGCCAGCACCACGGCGTCGGCCGCTGCGCCGTCGACCTCCGGACCCGGCCCGACCAGCTCGACCGGGCTCGCCAACCGCACGTCCAGCCCGTCGGACAGGTCGGTGACCAGGCTGCGCAGCCCACCCGGGGCGGCCCAGCGCATCGGCCCGGGCGCCCGGTCGCGGCCGGGCCCGCCCAGCACCGCGGGCTCGTCGGTCCACGGCCGGGCCAGCCCGGCCGCCCGCCAGCGCTCGACGACCTCGGCGAACTCCTCGTCGCGCACGGTGAAGTAGGCCGCACCCAGGTCGACCGGGCGCCCGTGCAGCCGCCGGCTGGCCATCCGCCCGCCGACCGCCCGGGCCCGGTCCAGCACCCGCACCGGCATGCCGGCGGCGGCCACCACCCGCGCGCACGCCACCCCGGAAACCCCGGCGCCGATCACCA
>DASQMQ010000416.1:0-2312 GCA_035645455.1 Pseudonocardia sp. | reverse complement strand
GGTGCCCGCGGCGGCCGGCGGGGTGGAACCCGGGCCACCGGACCGGATCGGGCTGGTGCCCGCGGTGGCTGCCGGGCCGGCGCCGGCGGGGCGGTCGGTCGGCCCGACGGGCCCCCCGACACCGGTCGAGCCCGCGGGCCGCGACCCGGAACCGGTGCCGAACGGCTGGGTGACACCCGCATCGACCGGTTCCGCGGCGCTGCCGTTGCCGGCGCCCGGCGTCCCGGCGCCGTTGCCGGGGGCCCGGTCGGGACCGTCGGGGACGCTGTCGTCCGCGCCGGCGCCCGGACCCGGGTCGACCGGTGCGCCCGCCGCCGGCGGCCGCGCGGCGCCCTCGGTGTCGCGCTCTGTCACATCCGACGTCGCGTCCGAATCCGGACGGGCCGCCGCCTCGCCGACCGAGGACTGCCGCTCGGGCATCTGGTTCCGGTTCCCCTCACACGCTCGTCGGCCGGGCCGGATGGCCCACCGAGGTCACAGGTACAGCCCGGTGCCGTGCTCGGTGCGCTCGGTCGCGACGGCGTGCACCTCGCGCTCCCGGAGCACGAGGTAGGTCACCCCCTGCACGTCGACCTCGTACTGGTCGTCACGCGCGAACAGCACCCGGTCGCCGACCTTCACCGTGCGGACGTGGTTGCCCACGCCGAACACCTCTCCCCAGACCAGACGCTTGGCGACCTCGGCGGTTGCCGGGATCACGATGCCGGCACCGCTGCGCCGCTCGCCGTTCGTGTCGGCCTTGACCATGACACGGTCGTGCAGCATCTGGATCTCGAGCTTGGGGTCCTGCACCGCAGTGATGCTACGACCTCCCCCGCACCGGCTCTGCCCGGCCCGAGCTGCCCGGTGACCAGACCCCCGGACCTGCCGGGCCCCCGGGACGTGGAGAGCCCCGCGGCGCTGTCAGGTCGGGGGTCCGGCAGCACCACGGGGCTGTACTGGGATTCGCCGCACCCCGGCCTTCCGTTACCTGCTCCGGACCGCCTCGCTGTTTTCACCCGTTCGGCGCATTAGCCGGATCACGCCTGGGCCAGCAGGTAGCGCCCGAAGTGCGGAACGGTGAAGGCGATCTGGCCGCGCTGCGCGGAGAAGACCAGGCCCTTCTTCATCAAGCTGTCCCGGGCCGGCGACAGCGAGGACGCCCGGCGCTGCAGGTGCTCGGCGATGCCCGCGGTGCCCACCGGCTCGTCCCGGCCACCGGTCAGCTCGGCCATCGCCCGCAGGTACTCCCGCTCGGCCGGGGTCGCCCGCTCGAACCGGGAGCCGAAGAACCCGACCGCCAGCTCGGCCTCCGCCTCCGGCGCGGCCATCTTCACGTCGGCCGGCCCGATCGGGCTGCGCGGCGCCGCGTCCCAGGCCGCCTTGCCGTAGGCCTGCACGAAGTAGGGGTAGCCGCCGGAGGCCTCGTAGAGCGCGTCCAGGGCGTCCACGTCGAACGAGGCGTCCTCCCGCTCGGCCGGGGCGAGCAGCGCGAAGTCGGCGTCCGCGCGATCGAGCTGGCCGATCCGCACGTACCGGAACAGCCGCTCGGAGTAGGACTTCGACGCCGAGAGCACCGCCGGCAGGTGCGGCAGCCCGGCGCCGACCACCACCAGCGGGGCCCGGGACTGGGACAGCTCGTGGCAGGCCGCGCACAGCGCGGACACGTCGTCGGCGCGCAGGTCCTGCATCTCGTCGATCAGGATGGCCACCCCGGCCTCGACGTCCGCGGCCAGCGTGGCGACCTCGGTGAACAGCTCGACCAGGTCGATCTCGATGTCACCGGAGTCGGCCCGGCCGCTGCGCGCGGCCACGTCGATGCCGGGCTGCCAGCGGTCGCGCAGCTTGGCCCCGTCCGGCGCCGAGCGCAGCGCGAACGCCTTGAGCACGCCCAGCACCTCGTCGACCCGGTCCGGGTCGGGGTGGCGCACGGCGAGGTCGCGGATGGCCCGGTGCAGCGCGGCCGACAACGGGCGGCGCAGGTCGGCCTCCGGCCGGGCCTCGATCTTCCCGGCCCCCCACCCGGCCCGCACGGCCATCGACCGCAGCTCGCCCAGCAGCACCGTCTTGCCCACCCCGCGCAGGCCGGTGAGCACCAGGCTGCGCTCGGGGCGCCCGCGGGCCACCCGCTCCAGGACGATCTCGAACGCGTCGAGCTCGCGGTCGCGGCCGGCCAGCTCGGGCGGGCGCTGGCCGGCGCCGGGGGCGAACGGGTTGCGCACCGGATCCACGCATCGGACGCTATCGGGCTCTCTTGCCCGCACCGTAGAACCGGGTATCGAAGGCGATGGCGTGTCGCCGATCGGCCAGTATCCCCAATTCTCGCCCCACCC
>DASQMQ010000415.1:0-2302 GCA_035645455.1 Pseudonocardia sp. | reverse complement strand
CTGGCCGACGCCCTCGGCCTGACCGTCTCCGGCCCGCTGGTGGGGGCGCCGTCCGAGCCGCTGGACAAGATCATCGCCTTCGTCCCGGTGGGGCCGGCGATCACCACCGTGCACGACGCGCTGGCCGACGCCGGCGCCGGTCGGATCGGCGACTACAGCCACTGCTCGTTCGCCACCGCGGGCACCGGCCAGTTCAAGCCGCTGGCCGGCGCGCACCCGACCATCGGCGAGGTCGGCCGGTTGGAGCGGGTGGCCGAGACCCGGCTGGAGATGGTCCTGCCCCGGCGGCTGCGGGGCGCGGTGGTGGCCGCCCTGCGGGCCGCGCACCCCTACGAGGAACCGGCGTTCGACCTGCTCGAACTGGCCGACATCCCGTCCTCCCGGGGGCTCGGCCGGATCGGCGAGCTCCCCGCGGCCGAGCCGCTGTCGGCGTTCACCGAGCGGGTCGCGGCCGCGCTGCCGGCCACCGCGTGGGGCGTCCGCGCGGCCGGCGACCCCGACCGCCCCGTCCGCCGGGTGGCCGTGTGCGGCGGGGCCGGTGACTCCGCGCTGGACGCCGCGACCGGCGCCGGGGTGGACGCCTACGTCACCGCCGACCTGCGCCACCACCCCGCCGCGGAGCACCTGCTGGCCGGCTCGCTGCCGGCCCGCCCGACCCCGGCGCTGGTCGACGTCGCGCACTGGGCGTCGGAGTGGCCGTGGTGCGCGCAGGCGGCCGACGTCGTGCGCCGGGCTCTGGGCGGTAGCGTCGGGGTCCGCGTCTCGCAGCGGCGTACCGACCCGTGGAGTCTCGCAGCGAACAGGAGTGCTGAGTGAAAGCCGATCCCGCCGTCCAACGGCGGCTGCTCGACCTGGCCGAGGTCGATGCCGAGCTGGGCCGGCTCGCGCACCGCCGCCGCACCCTGCCCGAGCACGCCGAGCTGGCCGAGGCCGAGGCCGCCGTGCGCTCCGGCAAGGACAAGCTGGTCGAGGTGGAGACCGTGGCCGGCGACCTGGACCGCGACATCCGCCGGCTGGAGCGCGACGTCGAGGGCGTGCGGGCGCGCACCACCCGGGACAACCAGATGCTGGCCGCGTCCGGGGTCGGCGCCAGGCAGGCCACCGACCTGCAGCACGAGCTGGAGACCCTGGCCCGGCGGCAGAGCGTGCTGGAGGACGAGCAGTTGGAGGTCATGGAGCAGCGCGAGGCGGTCGGCGTCGACGTCGAGCACGCCCGCGCCGAGGTGACCGCGGCCGAGCAGCGCCTCGCTGACGTGACCGAGCGGCGCGACACCGCGCTCAAGGACATCGACGCCGCCGAGACCGGTCGGCTGCGCGACCGGGAGAAGGTCGTCGCCGAGATGCCGGCCGACCTGCTCACCGCCTACGAGCGCCGCCGCGAGCGCGGCATCGGCGCGGCGAAGCTGGTGGCCCGGCGCTGCCAGGCGTGCCGCCTCGAGCTCGACCGCACCGCGCTCAGCGACCTGCGCGGCGCACCCGCCGACGAGGTCGTCTACTGCGAGGAGTGCGGGACGATCCTGGTCCGGACCGCGGAGTCGGGCCTGTGACGGGCTCGCGCCACCGGCTCGGCGCGACCCGGGCCGGCGGGGGAAGGTGCGCACTGTGAAGGTGGTCATCGAGGCCGACGGCGGGTCGCGGGGCAACCCCGGCCCGGCCGGCTACGGCGCCGTCGTGCTGGACGCGGCCACCGACGAGGTGCTGGCGCAGCGGCAGGAGGGGCTCGGGATCGCGACCAACAACGTCGCGGAGTACCGGGGGCTGATCGCCGGGCTGGAGGCGGCCCGCGAACTGGGGGCCACCGAGGTCGAGGTGCGGATGGACTCCAAGCTGGTCGTCGAGCAGATGTCCGGGCGCTGGCAGGTCAAGCACCCGGCGATGAAGCCGCTGGCCCAGCGGGCCGCCGGGGTCGTCCGCGAGCTGGGCTCGGTGCGGTTCGAGTGGATCCCGCGCGCGCGCAACACCCGCGCCGACGCCCTGGCCAACGAGGCCATGGACGCGCAGGCGGCGTCATGACCGAGCCGGGCGGTTCGGCGGCGGGCACCGCGCAGGCGTCCGCGTCGTGGACCGGGCAGGTCGGCGTGCCGACCCGGATGCTGCTGCTGCGCCACGGGCAGACCGAGCTGTCGGTGCAGCGCCGCTACTCCGGGCACGGCGACCCCGAGCTGACCGAGATCGGTCACCAGCAGGCCGCCGCCGCGGCGGGCCGGCTGGCCTCGCTGCCGGATGTCGTCGCGGTGCTCAGCTCGCCGTTGCGCCGGGCCCGGCAGACCGCGTCCGCGGTCGCCGACGCCACCGGCGCGCC
>DASQMQ010000414.1:0-4955 GCA_035645455.1 Pseudonocardia sp. | reverse complement strand
GACGGGTGATCCTGCGCATCACCCCCGGGTCGGGCTGACCCGACGCCGCGCGGGGCGGTCCCGGACTCCGGGACCGCCCCGCGCGGGCGACTGTCGTGGGTCGAACGGTGATCAGCTGGTCGGCATGAGCACCTTGTCGATCACGAACACGGTGGCGTTGGCGGTCGGGACGTTGCCGCACAGCACGGTGGCCTCGGTCCCGCCGGAGCTGGTCAGGGTGGGGGCGTCGGCGCTGCCGCCGATCATGACGTCACCGCCGGCCAGTGCGGTCGTGCTGCCGGCCTCGACGAGCTGATCGGCGTCCAGGCGCTCCGGCACGACGTGGTAGGACAGCAGCGCGCCGAGCTGGGTCGGGTCGGCCAGCAGGGCGTTGAACGCCTCGTCCCCGAGCTGGGCCTTGACCTCGTCGAAGGCCGCGTTGGCCGGCGCGTAGACGGTGATGGCCTCCTGGGAGTTGAGCGTGTCGGCCAGGCCCGGCACCGCCCCGACCGCGGTGGCCAGCGTGGACAGCAGCGGGTTGTTCGACGCCGCGGTGGCCACCGGGTCGTCGACCATGCCCTGGGCGGAGCCCTCGCCCTCGGTGGGCACCTGGCTGCAGGCCGGGCCGAAGATGTCGGAGATCTCGGTGACGCCACCGGTGGTCGCCGAGGTGGGGGCGGCCGCCGAGCTGGTCATCGGGGCCATGGACTCGGACGTCACGGCGGATCCGCCAGCAGCGCCGCCCGCTTCCGAACCGCCGCAGGCGGCCAGCGTCAGGGTCAGGGCGGCCATGGCGCCGACGGTGGCGAGGCGTTGGGTCTTGCGCACGGGGTTCCTCCTCGAGGGTGGTCCGGTCGGTCCGGACCTTGCAACCAGGTGTTCGACATCGATCCGGCTTTGGTTCAGTTGGTCGAGACACAGTTACCTCAAAGTGACCAACTGAATACCTCTAATGGATCATGTCTCAGGTCACGTTGAAGATCCGGCCGGGCCACCCCGCGGCCCCGTCCGGGATCGGCTCGGCGCGTTGCTCGGTCTGCGTGCGGCCGTCCCGGTCGGTGGCCCTGGCCTGCACGGTGTGGCTGCCCGGGCCCAGGTCGAACGCGGTGCGCCACATCCGCCAGGTGTTCCCGCCGACCTCGGTCGACAGCTCCGCGCGCTGCCAGGCGCCGCCGTCCGCGCGCACCTCCACCGCGCTCACGCCGATGGGCTGAGACCAGGCGATGCCGGCCACGTCCACCCGGCCGGCCGGCACCGCGGCGAACCCGAGCGGGCTGTCGATCCGGCACTGGGTCTTGATCGGCGCCCGCTGCGCCCAGCCGCGCTGCAGCCAGTACGACTGCCGGTCGGCGAAGGTGGTCACCTCCAGGTCGGCGAGCCACTTGGTGGCCGAGACGAACCCGTAGAGCCCGGGCACCACCATCCGCACCGGGAACCCGTGCTCGGCGGGCAGCGCCTCGCCGTTCATGCCGACCGCGATCATCGCCCCGCGACCGGGCTCGAGCAGCACGTCCAGCGGGGTGCCCGCGGTCCAGCCGTCCAGGCTGGTGCTGAGCAGCTGGTCGGCCCCCGGCGTCACGCCCGCCTCCAGCAGCAGCTCGCGCAGGTCGATGCCGAGGAAGTCCGCGGTCGAGATGTAGGGCCCGCCGACCTCGTTGGAGACGCAGGTCATGGTGATGGTGCGCTCGACCAGCTGGCGGGCCAGCAGGTCGTCGAAGGTCAGCGACAGCTCCCGGTCGACCATCCCGTGCAGGCGCATCCGCCAGGCCGACGCCGGCTGTGCGGGGATCCGCAGCGCCACGTCCACGCGGTAGAAGTCGGCGTTGGCGGTGTGGAACGACGGCGTGCCCAGCTCCGGGAAGGCCGCTCCGGCCGGTACCGGCGGGGCGAGCTCGACCGGCCGGATGCGGGCCAGCCGGGCGGTGACGGCCTGCCGCGACTCCGCGATCCCGCCGCCGAGCAGCACCCCACCGGCCGTCGCGGCCAGCGACGCGACCCCCACCGCGACCGACGAGCCGACCAGCACGGCCCGCCGCGACACGCTGCGCCCGGTCCCGTCCCCGGGTCCGGCCGCGTCGGCCGTGGCCAGACCGTGCAACCACCAGAACGTCCCCGCCCCGACCAGCAGCGCGGTGGCGGGCGCGAGCAGGTCGGCGGGACCGAACCCGGGAGCGGCCGCGACGGCCACCCCGCCGAGCACCCCCAGCCCGGCCAGCACGGCGACCCCGGGGGTCGCTCGCCGTCGGGAGGCGAGCCCGGCGGCCACCGCGACGAGGGCGATCACCACCCCCATGCCGGCCAGCAGCACCGGCTTGTCCGCGGTGCCGAAGGTCGAGGTGGCGAACCGGGTCAGCCACTGCGGGGACAGCCGGACGACCACGTCGCCCACCGCGAGGTACGGCGACGAACCGGGGCTCAGCAGGGCCGCGACCAGCTGTCCGGCGGCCAGTGCCGCGCCGGCCGAGAGCACGCCGAGCGCCGCCGCCGGCCCACCTCGGATCGCGGGGCGGGACGGGGCCGGGCGCGTCGCCGGGAGGGTGGCCATAACCAGCCTTCGGCGCCGACCCGGTCCACGGTTCAGCGCGGCCGGCCGGACCACTCCATCGGAGCGCGTGTCGACGCCCCGCGTCCCGGGCGCAGGGGCCCTGGGCGTACGGTCCGACCTCGCCGGTGTCGGGCGGGCCGGCGGTACACCGGCACGGGAGGCGAGAGGGGCCGTTCGTTGGGTGTCACCGGTCCCGCCGACGGCGGCCCGGCCGCCGACCGCGTGCGTGCGGCGCTGGAGAAGCGCGCTACCGCGATCCGCGCGTTGCGCCGGCTCCAGCCGACCTCGTCGATCCGCCGGCTCACCGCGGCGCGCAGCGCGCTCGGCCCGGTGCCCGACGGCCCGGCCGCGGACCCCGGCGCGGTCGGCCGGACGAACCTCGCCCACCTGCGTACCTGCCTGGACCTGGAGATCGCGCTGCTGGTCGCCGTCCGCGACGCCCAGCTGGGCCACGCCGGCTCGCTGCACGGGACCCTGGTCGCCCACCACGGCACCCGGCAGCGCTGCGAGGTCGCCCTGCGCGGGCTGCCGGCCGACGTCCGGTCGTTCGGCTCGCACCCGTCGCTGGCCGCGGTGAGCCCGCTGGTGTTCGCGCTGCCGTTCGCCGCGCTCGCCGATTACCTCGGGTCGGCCCTGCCCCCGCTGGTCGCCTGCCCGCACGGCCTGCTCGGCGCCGACGGCTGCTGCCGCACCCCACCCTGTCCGCCGGGCTGACCGGGCCGCGGTTCCCGGGGCGCCGGGTCCGGTAGCGTCGCGCCCGCGCCGAGGGGGGTGTGCGGGGTGCCGACGGTGGAACTGCTCCTCGACGACGAGCTGGACGGCCTGGTCAGCGGCGCCTGGGCCCGGTTGGCCGCCGCCGGGCTGCCGGGGCTGGCCGACCACCGGCACCCGACCAACCGCCCGCACCTGACCCTGGCCACCGGACCCGCGCTGCCGGCCGCCGACCGGCTGGCCGACGCGCTCGGCGGGCTGCCGGTGCCGGTCCGGCTGGCCGGGCTGCTCAGCTTCGGCGCCGCCCGGGGGGCGCTGGCCTGGGCGGTGGTGCCGAGCCGGGCGCTGCTCGACGTGCACGCCGCGGTGTGGGCGGCGCTCGACGAGCCGGCGCCGTGGTTCCGGCCCGGCCGCTGGACACCGCACGTCTCGCTGGCCCTGCGGATGTCCGCCCGGGAGCGCGGGGCGGCGGTGGAGCTGCTGGCCGGACTGCCCGACGCCGAGGGGGCGCTGGTCGCCGCGCGCAGCTACGACGAAGCCGACCGCACCGTCCGTGAGCTGCCGTGACGTCGGCGCAGCGGACCGGTGGGGCCGGGCGGTCGACCGGCCCGGTGCTGGGCCGGGCGCTGCGGCTGCTCGGCGCGTTCGGCCCGGCCCGGCGATGTCGCTCAGCGAGCTGGCCCGCCGGACCGACCTGCCGGTCTCGACGGCCCCAGGACGACCAGGGCCTGCTGGACCTCAGAGCCGCTGCGCCGGGCCGCCGATCTCTCGCCCGGCCCGGCTGTCCGACGGTGAGCCGCGCGGCCCGGGGGGCCGACCGCTGTGGCACGGTGCAGGGGCCGGTGACGGGAGGCGGAACGTGGTCGAGATCGAGCTGATCGGTGTCCCGTTCGACGGGTACGGGCGGCCGGGCAACCAGGCCCGCGCGGCCGGCGTGCTGCGGGCGGCCGGGCTGGCCCCGGCCCTGGGCGAGCGGGTCGTGGACGCCGGTGACCTCGCCCTGCCCGCTCCCGACCCGCGCCGCGGACCCGACACCGGGCTGGTCAACGAGCCGGCGCTGGTGGCCATGGCCGACGTGGTGCGCGACCGGGTCGGCGCCGCCCTGGCGGCGGGACGGTTCCCGGTGGTCGTCGGCGGGGACTGCGCGGTCCTGCTCGGCATCGTGCCCGCACTGGCCGGCGCGGCCGGTCTGGTGTTCGTCGACGGCCACGAGGACACCATGCCGCTGGACGTTTCGGAGGACGGCGAGGCGGCCAACGCCGAGCTGGGGCTGCTGCTCGGGCTGACCGGACGGCTGGCCCGCGGCCCGCTGCTCGCGGGGCTGCCCGCGCTGCGCCGGGAGGACCTGGCCGTGCTCGGGCCGCGGGACGCGGCCTGGCGCGCCCGGTTCAACGTCGGTTCGTTGCGCGAGCACGGCGTCTGGTTCCGCTCGTGCGACGAGGTCGCCGCAGACCCGGCCGACGCCGGGCGGGCGGCCGCGACCCACGTGCGCGCCGGGTCGCCGGGGTGGTGGCTGCACGTGGACCTGGACGTCGTCGATCCGGTGGCGTTCCCCGCGCAGGGCCTTCCCGACGTCGAGGACATCCCCGGCGGGCTGGGCTGGGACCAGCTGTCCGCACTGCTGCGCGCCGCGGTCGGCGCCGGTGGCTGTCGCGGGCTCAGCCTGGTCATCTACGACCCCGACCAGGACCCCGACGGCACCGACGCGCGGAGGATCGTC
>DASQMQ010000413.1:0-3083 GCA_035645455.1 Pseudonocardia sp. | reverse complement strand
GACCAGCCCGAACGCCGCGTCGCCTCCGCCGCAGCCGACGTCGAGCACGCTGCCGCCGTCGCCGAGCAGCTCCAGCGCCGCCCGCCGGGACGGGGTGTCGGCGGGCACCTCGGGCGGGGTGAAGTCGGCCGGGTCGTGCTGCCACGGGTCGGCCGGGGCCCCGGCCAGGATCGCGGCCGGGATGCCGCGGCCCTCCTGCAGCTCGGCCCAGGCCCGCGCCGCCGCTCCCCCGCCACCCATGCCGCCAGCCTAGGAGCCCGCCACCCGCGCGGCCTCCGGTGGCCGCCGACCCGGTTCGCGGGCGCGCCCGGGCGGACCCGGACGGCGACCCGCAGGACCCGGTCAGACCTTCTCGACGAGGACCCGGACATCGGCCGCCGCGCCCGCCGGGTCGGCCACCGAGCCCACCAGGGTCGGCGCCCCCACCTCGGCGAGCTCGACGGAGGTGGCCAGCACCTCGCCGGCCAGGACATCCCGGTGGGTGCGGACGGCGTCGAGCACCGGACCGGCGGCGTGCAGGGTCAGCCGGATCCGGTCGGACACGTCCAGCCCGGCGTCCCGGCGGGCCTGCTGGACCAGCCGGACGGCGTCCTTGACGGTGCCCTCGGCGGCCAGCTCCGCGGTGACCGCGGTGTCCAGCACGACCAGACCGGTCGAGCCGGGCAGCGCGGCGGTGGCCGTGGTGGTGGCCGTGGTGGCTGCGCTGTCGCCGTCGGCCGGCACCAGCCGCTCGGTGAACTCGCCGGGCAGCAGGTCGATGCCGCCCGCGGTGACCGTGCCGTCGGCGTTGGCCGTCCACTCGCCGGACTTGACCGCCCGGATCACCTTCTGGGTGTCCCCGCCCAGCCGCGGCCCGCAGGCCCGGGCGTTGACCGCCACCTCGAACCGGCCGTACGCCGAGACGTCCGTGCTGAGCACGACCTCCTTGACGTTGACCTCGTCGCGCAGGATGTCGGTGAACGGGCGCAGCGACTCCGCGTCGGCCGCGGCCACGGTCAGCCGGGCCAGCGGCAGCCGCACCCGCAGCCCCGCGGACTTGCGCAGCGACAGCGCCGAGGACGCCACCTGGCGCACCCGGTCCATGGCCGTGACCAGCGCCGGGTCGTGCGGGAGCAGGTCAGCGGACGGCCAGTCGGCCAGGTGCACCGAGCGGCCCCCGGTGAGCCCCTGCCAGATCCGCTCGGTGGTCAGCGGCAGCAGCGGCGCGGCGATCCGGGCGGTCACCTCCAGCACGGTGTGCAGGGTGTCGACCGCGTCGGGGTCACCGGCCCAGAACCGCTCCCGCGAGCGGCGCACGTACCAGTTGGTCAGCGCCTCGGCGTGGTCGCGCACCCGGTCGCAGGCCCCGGCGATGTCGTAGACCTCCATCGCCGCGGTGACCTCGTCGACCATGGCCGCGGTGCGGGCCAGCACGTAGCGGTCCAGGACGTGGCGCGAAGCCTGCTCGCCGGGCGGAGCCGTCGACACCGACCCGGTGCGCGACCCGGTGCGCGAGGTCCCGGACCGGCCGGCCGCCCGGGAGTAGAGCGACAGGAAGTACCAGGTGTTCCACAGCGGCAGGATCGCCTGCCGAACGCCCTCCCGGATGCCCTGCTCGGTGACCACCAGGTTGCCGCCGCGCAGGATCGGCGAGGCCATCAGGAACCACCGCATGGCGTCCGAGCCGTCCCGCTCGAAGACCTCGTTGACGTCCGGGTAGTTCTTGCGCGACTTGCTCATCTTGAGCCCGTCGTCGCCGAGCACGATGCCGTGCGCCACGCAGGACCGGAACGACGGCCGGTCGAACAGCGCCGTGGCCAGCACGTGCAGCGTGTAGAACCAGCCGCGGGTCTGCCCGTTGTACTCGACGATGAAGTCACCCGGGTAGTGGTCCTCGAACCAGTCCCGGTTCTCGAACGGGTAGTGCACCTGGGCGAACGGCATCGAGCCGGACTCGAACCAGCAGTCCAGCACCTCGGGCACCCGGCGCATGGTGGAGCGCCCCGTCGGGTCGTCCGGGTTGGGCCGGGTCAGGTCGTCGACGTGCGGCCGGTGCAGGTCGGTCGGGCGCACCCCGAAGTCGCGCTCCAGCTCGTCCAGCGAGCCGTAGACGTCGACCCGCGGGTGGGCCGGGTCGTCGGACACCCAGACCGGGATCGGGCTGCCCCAGTACCGGTTGCGCGAGATCGACCAGTCCCGGGCGCCCTCCAACCACTTGCCGAACTGGCCGTCGCGGACGTGCTCGGGCACCCAGGTGATCTCCTGGTTCAGCTCGACCATCCGCTCGCGGAACGCGGTGACCTGCACGAACCACGAGTCGACCGCACGCTGGATGAGCGGGTTGCCGCACCGCCAGCAGTGCGGGTACGGGTGGTCGTAGGTCTCGTGGCGCAGCAGCACCCCGTGGGCGTGCGGGGCGCCCTTCTTCAGGTCGGCGATGATGTGCGGGTTGGCGTCGAAGACCTGCATGCCCTCGTACGGGGGCACCCGGGCGTCGAACTCGCCGCGGGTGTCCACCGGGACCACGGCCTCGATGCCGGCCGCGTCGGTGATGACCTTGTCCTCCTCGCCGAAGGCCGGGGCGATGTGCACGATCCCGGTGCCGTCGTCGGTGGTGACGTAGTCGGCCGCCAGCACCCGGTGCGCGTTCGGCCAGCCGGCGAAGAAGTCGAACGGCGGGGTGTAGGACAGCCCGAGCAGCTCCCGACCGGTGAGGGTGCGCAGCACCGCGGGGTCCTCGCCCAGCTCGCGGGCGTAGTGCCCGACCCGGGCGGCGGCCAGCACCCAGCGCTCGCCGTTCGCCTCGACCAGGGCGTAGGAGATGTCCGGGCGCACGGCCATGGCCAGGTTGGACGGCAGCGTCCACGGGGTGGTGGTCCAGATCAGCGCCAGCGCGCCGTCCAGGTCGGTGCCGGGGGCGGCGAGCCGCAGCCCGACGGTGACCGCCGGGTCCTGGCGCGGCCGGTAGACGTCGTCCATCCTGGTCTCGGTGGCCGACAGCGGGGTGCCGTCGTGCCAGCAGTACCAGAGGACGCGGAAGCCCTGGTAGACCAGACCCTTGTCCCAGAGGGTCTTGAAGGCCCACATGACCGACTCCATGTAGT
>DASQMQ010000412.1:0-2773 GCA_035645455.1 Pseudonocardia sp. | reverse complement strand
CGGGCTCGGCGTCGGCGAGGAGACCTGGCGCGACGAGGGGCTGCGCCGGATGCGGGTGGACAGCTTCAGCGGCGGCTGGGCCGGCCAGGAGCTCAACCGGGTCCGGGTGGAGATCAGCGACAGCTTCGAGCGGATCGACGGCTTCTTCACCGACCGGGTCGAGCAGCTGTGGAGCGACGTCGCCGAGATCCTCGGCGCCGAGCTGGGCGACCTGCTCGGGAAGGCGACCGGGGCGGGGGAGGCGGGCCGGACCGCGGGCCGCGACGCCCTGGACCGGCTGGCCGAGCTGCTCGACGCCGCGCAACCGCCGTGCCCGCGGCTGCGCCGGGCGATCCGCACCCTGCGCGCGATCCGCCTGGACTACCGCTCCCAGCTGCACCCCCGGGTGCGCTCCGAGCTCGACGGGCTGGCCCTGCAGCTGCCCGACCCGCAGACCGGGCAGCTGCGCACCCAGATCACCGTGCCGCCGACCCCGGCCGGGGCCGAGGAGCTGTACCGGTTCGTCTCCCGGATGGCCGAGCAGGCCGCCTACCTGACCCAGAAGGCGCTGCTGCGCGAGGCCGTCACGCCGGCGCTGGTGCTGCACGCCGCGGCCGAGCAGTTCGAGGACACCGTGATCCGGTCCGGCGAGTCCGAGGTGGAGTTCCGCCGCCTCGCCGACGCCTACAAGAACGACATCTGGCCCGGGGCCTACCGCGAGATGGACGCGGCCGACGCCCGCTTCACCGCGGTCACCCGGGCCCGCGACCTGCTCGTCGCGACCCTGGGCGCACGCAAGGAGAACCAGCCGTGACCGAGTACGCCACCTCCACCCCGGCCCCGTCGGTGGCCGCCCGGCCGGGGTCGCCCGGTGAGCCCGGCCCCGGCCGGCTGGTCTACCGGATCGGCATGGTCGGCCCGTCCCGGGTCGGCAAGACCTCGCTGATCACCGCCCTGCTGCACGACGGGCAGCGGCTGCTGGAGGGCACGCCGATCTCGATGAAGGCGATCGGCACCGCCACCCAGAAGCGGTTGAGCCAGCACCGCCGCGAGCTGGACGGCTCGCTGCTGGCCGGGGAGTTCGACGCCGGCGCGCTGGGCGGATCGCAGGACCAGTTCACCTTCCACCTGCTGCTCGACACCGGCGTCCCGGACACCGGCATCGAGCTGCAGCTGCTGGACTACCCCGGCGGCTGGCTCGACCCGCACACCCGCCCGGCCGGGGTGGAGGCGCAGTGGGAGGAGTGCGAGCGGTTCCTCGAGCAGTGCTCGGTGCTGATCGTGCCGATCGACGCCGCGGTGCTGATGGAGGCCACGACCGCCAGCCACCTGCGCGCGGTGCCGACCGTGCTGGGCACCCCGCAGGTCACCGACGTGGTGCGGACCTGGCTCAAGCGGCGCAACGAGCGCCCCGACGAGCCGGCGCTGCTGCTGCTGTGCCCGGTGAAGTGCGAGTCCTACTTCGACGACAACGGCGGGCGCCGCGACCTGTCGGCGACCCTGCTGCAGTGGGTGCGCCGGGTGTACCGGTCGATGATCGAGCTGGTCCCGAACGAGGCCCCGGACGTGCGCAACATGCGCGCGGTCTACGCCCCGGTCGACACCATCGGCTGCGTGGAGATCCTGCGCGCGGACTGGCTGCCCGAGCCCGACGAGCCCGGCGCGCTGACCTTCATGGCCCACTACGGGGTCCGTCCGCCCGGCGAGCGGTCGGTCAAGGGCACCGAGGACATCATGATCGCGCTGTGCCGGCAGCTGGTGGCCGGCCGGCAGAAGGTCGAGGAGCGCGAGGCCGGGCTGCGCCGCCAGACCGCCGACGCCGCGCAGACCTTCGCCGAGCGCGACGAGGGCTTCTTCCGCAACATCTGGTTCCTGGTCACCGGCGAGCGCCGGCTGCGCGCCGACGCCGCGCGGACCAGCCGCGAGGAGGCGATCCAGGCCGCCGACCGGGCCCAGGCGCTGACCGGGATCGTCGAGTCGCTGTCCCGGCGCGCGCACAGCGAGCGGGTGCACCAGTGGTGACGCCCGCAGTGGCACCGTGACCGACCTCCCGGGGACGACCCCATGGTGACGTCGGTGTACCTGCAGACCCGGGGCCGGCCCCGGCACCGCGACTACGACTTCCTCGGCGCCGCGCCGGGGCACCCGTGGTGGCGGGCCTACGCCGGGCACACCGCGTTCGAGCGGCCGACCGCGCTGGTCGAGTCGGACGGCGAGGGCTACCGGGTCTACCTCAGCGGTATCCCGTCGGCCCGCCGCGACGCGGTCGGCACGGTGATCCGCTACACCCTGGTGCTGGAGGAGTCCCCGGACGGCACCCCCGCGGTGCGCCCGGCCCGGGTGGTCGCGCTGGTCGCGGCCTGGCTGGCCGACCGGGCCCCGGGCGGGACCGGCGAGCTGACCCGCGTCCTGGACCAGGCGTTCCCGGAGCCCGAGGTGGAGCGGCTGCTGGCCGCCGCCGGCCCGGGCGCCCCGGCCGAGGTCCGCAGCGGGCTGGCCGCCGTGGTCGGGGCGCTGCCCGAACCCGATCTCGGCACCGCTGCGGGCCCGGGCGGTGGCTGGCTGGGCGACGCCGGATCCGCGGCCGCGCGCGCGGCCTTCCTGGAGCGGGTGCGCGCGCTGGTGGTCGACGGCCGGCCGGGCCGGGCGCTGCTGCTGAACCTGGTCGGTTCGGCCGAGGACCTCGCCGCGCTGCGCGCGGACCCCCGCCCGCTCGCCGTGCTCGTCCCCGACCTCGACGCACCCGGGCTGGTCCCGCTCGACCCGGCGGTCGGGGGAGCGGGCGGGGGAGCGG
>DASQMQ010000411.1:0-3958 GCA_035645455.1 Pseudonocardia sp. | reverse complement strand
GCCGCGTTGACCGGCTGGCCGAGCGAGCTTACCGTCGGCTCCTGAGAGCGGGTCCGGTCTGCGGACCCCGGTGGAAGGAGCTCGGTGGAGAACCCGCCGCCCGTGACGCCCGAGCAGGGTGAGCTGTTCCCGGATCCCCTGCTGGGAACCGGCCTGGACGGGCTGCCCGACCAGCTCGTCGGTTTCCGCGGGCCGACGGCCTGCCAGGTCGTCGGGATCACCTACCGGCAGCTCGACTACTGGGCCCGCACGGGGCTGGTCGCCCCGTCCATCCGCGGCGCCGCCGGATCCGGGTCGCAGCGGCTGTACTCCTTCAAGGACGTGCTGGTCCTCAAGGTCGTCAAGCGCCTGCTGGACGCCGGGGTGTCGCTGCAGAACATCCGGGTCGCGGTCGAGCACCTGCGCCGTCGCGGCATCCGCGACCTGGCCGGGATCACGCTGTTCAGCGACGGCACCACGGTCTACGAGTGCTCCTCGCCGGAGGAGGTCGTGGACCTGCTGCGCGGTGGCCAGGGCGTGTTCGGCATCGCCGTCGGCGGAGCGATGAAGGAGATCAGCGGCTCGATCAAGGACTTCCCGGTGGAGCGCGCCGACGGCGGGACCGTCGACGAGGCCCCCGAGGACGAACTGTCCCGCCGCCGCGCCCGCCGCGCGATCAGCTGAGCAGGCCCGGGGAGGACCCGGTGGGCGATCGCGCCGGCGACCGCGGTCAGCCACACCCCGAACGCGATCACCGACCGGATGGGGAAGGCCGTGGTGGTCGGGCCGGCGGGTGCCGGCGTGCGCATGCCGCCGGCCCGGGCCGCAGTGCGCCCGGTCACATCGGCGGAACTACCCCAGCGGTAACTCCGCGGTGTCCGGTGCGCTGCGTATGATCGACGGGTAGTCATCGATACCACGCGGAAGAGATCCGGTCGCCACCCTCGGCGGCCGGGCGCCGAAGGAGCAACTCCTCCCCGGAACCTCTCAGGCACCCGGACCGCGCGGAGGAGACGCCTCTGGAAAGTGACGGGTCCGCCCGTCCGCCGACGGGGAAAGCCCTACCGCCCGCCCGGGTGGGGTGAATCTCTCAGGCGCCCGTCCCGGGCGAGGACAGAGGGGGAGGGCCGGTTCGTGCTGCCCAGCCCTCGTCCGCCCGTCCGCCAGAGCCCCGGAGGCCGTCCGTGACCACCGACCGCATCCCCCTCGCCGACCTCGAGGTGGACACGCCGTTCGCCGACCGGCACATCGGGCCGCGCCCCGCCGAGCTCGACCGCATGCTCGCCGCGATCGGGGTGTCCTCGCTCGACGAGCTGGCCGACGCCGCGGTGCCGGAGAGCATCCGCGACCACGACCAGGTGGCCGGCACGCTGCCCCCGGCGTCCTCGGAGACCGCGGTGCTGGCCGAGCTGCGCGCGCTGGCCGCCCGCAACACCGTGACCGTCCCGATGATCGGGCTCGGCTACGCCGGCACCACCACCCCGCCGGTGATCCGCCGGCACGTGCTGGAGAACCCGGCCTGGTACACCGCCTACACGCCGTACCAGCCGGAGATCAGCCAGGGCCGGCTGGAGGCGCTGCTGACCTTCCAGACCACGGTGGCCGACCTGACCGGGCTGCCGGTGGCCGGGGCGTCCCTGCTGGACGAGGCCACCGCGGCGGCCGAGGCGATGACCCTGCTGCGCCGGGCCGGGCGGGCCCGCTCGGCGCGGTTCGTGGTCGACGCCGACACCCTCCCGCAGACCCTGGACGTGCTGCGCACCCGGGCCGAGCCGCTGGGCATCGAGCTGGTGGTCGCCGACCTCGCCGCGGGGTTGCCCGGGGGTGAGCTGTTCGGCCTGCTGCTGTCCTACCCCGGGGCGTCGGGCGCGGTCCGCGACCCGAAGGCCCTGATCGACGCCGCGCACGAGCGCGGCGCGCTGGTCGCGGTGGCCGCCGACCTGCTCGCGCTGACCCTGCTCACCCCGCCCGGCGAGCTGGGCGCCGACGCCGCGCTGGGCACCACCCAGCGGTTCGGGGTGCCGCTGGGCTTCGGCGGTCCGCACGCGGCGTACCTGTCGGTGCAGCAGAAGCACGCCCGCCAGCTGCCCGGCCGGCTGGTCGGGATGTCCCGCGACGCCGACGGCAACCCGGCGCTGCGGCTGGCCCTGCAGACCCGCGAGCAGCACATCCGCCGGGAGAAGGCGACCTCCAACATCTGCACCGCGCAGGTCCTGCTGGCCGTCGTGGCCGCCTGCTACGCGGTCTACCACGGCCCGGACGGGCTGCGCCGGATCGCTCGGCGGGCGCACCGGATGGCCGCGGTGCTGGCCGCGGGGTTGCGCGCCGGGGGAGTGGAGGTGCTGCACGGCGAGTTCTTCGACACCGTCCAGGCCCGCGTGCCGGGGCGGGCCGACGAGGTCGTGGCGGCGGCGCACGACGCCGGGATCGCGCTGCGCCGGGTGGACGGCGACACCGTCGGCATCGCCTGCTCCGAGGTCACCGTCGTCGAGCACCTGCGGACCGTCTGGTCGGCCTTCGGCGTCGCGACCGGCGACCCGACCGGCGACCCGACCGGCGACGTTGCCGGGCTGGACGCGGCGACCCCCGACGCGCTGCCCGCGGGCCTGTCCCGGACCAGCGACTACCTGACCCACCCGGTGTTCCACGAGCACCGCTCGGAGACCGCGCTGATGCGCTGGCTGCGCCGGCTCGCCGACGCGGACCTGGCGCTGGACCGCACGATGATCCCGCTGGGCTCGTGCACCATGAATCTCAACGCGGCCGCCGAGATGGAGCCGATCACCTGGCCGGCCTTCGCCGACCTGCACCCGTTCGCCCCGGCGGCGGACGCCGCGGGCACCCTGGAACTGATCGAGGACCTGGAGCGCTGGCTGGCCGAGCTGACCGGCTACGCGGCGGTGTCGCTGCAGCCCAACGCGGGCAGCCAGGGCGAGTTCGCCGGCCTGCTGGCGATCGCCGCCTACCACCGCAGCCGCGGCGAGTCCCACCGCGACGTCTGCCTGATCCCGGCCAGCGCGCACGGCACCAACGCGGCCTCCGCGGTGATGGCCGGCATGCGGGTGGTGGTCGTGGCCACCGGTCGCACCGGTGACGTCGACCTGGACGACCTGCGGGCGAAGATCGCCGAGCACCGGGCGGCGCTGGCCGCGCTGATGATCACCTACCCGTCCACGCACGGGGTGTTCGAGGGGGCCGTGCGGGAGGTGTGCGACGCGGTGCACGAGGCCGGCGGCCAGGTCTACGTGGACGGCGCCAACCTCAACGCGCTGGTCGGGCTGGCCCGGCCGGGCGCGTTCGGCGGCGACGTCAGCCACCTGAACCTGCACAAGACCTTCTGCATCCCGCACGGCGGCGGCGGGCCGGGGGTCGGCCCGGTGGCCGTGGCCGAGCACCTGGCGCCGTTCCTGCCCGGGCGCGGGGTGGTCGGTCCGGTGTCGGCGGCACCGCACGGCAGCCCGGGCGTGCTGCCGATCTCCTGGGCCTACGTGCGGCTGATGGGCCTGGACGGGCTGCGCCGGGCCACGCTCACCGCGGTGGCCGCGGCGAACTACGTGGCCGCCCGGCTGCGCGAGCACTACCCGGTGCTCTACGCCGGCGAGGGCGGGCACGTGGCCCACGAGTGCATCCTGGACCTGCGCGGCATCACCCGGGACAGCGGCGTCACCGTCGACGACGTGGCCAAGCGGCTGGCCGACTACGGCCTGCACGCCCCGACGATGTCCTTCCCGGTGGCGGGCACCCTGATGGTGGAACCCACCGAGAGCGAGGACCTGGCCGAGATCGACCGGTTCGTCGACGCGATGATCGGCATCCGGGGGGAGATCGCGCGGGTGGCCGCGGGCGAGTGGCCGGTGGCCGACAACCCGCTGCGCGGCGCGCCGCACACCGCGGCCAGCCTGATCGACAAGTGGGACCACCCGTACCCGCGGGACCTGGCCGGTTACCCCACCGGCGGCACCCCCGGCGTGCACGACCG
>DASQMQ010000410.1:0-16350 GCA_035645455.1 Pseudonocardia sp. | reverse complement strand
CCGCAGCCGCAGGTGCAGCGCCACCGGCAGCGCGAGGCACAGGGCGGTGGCGGCCCACCCGGGGAGCATCGTCAGCTCGGGGAAGATCGCGTAGTGGCCGAGGTAGATGGTCAGCGAGGCCGCCGCCACCGCCCCGACCGGCGCCACCAGCGGCCGCGGCACCGGCAGCGTCGGCACGACCAGCAGCAGCACCCCGACGGTGACGACCGCGGCGCGCAGCGGCTCGGCGCCGAAGAACGCCGGCACCAGCACGGCCACGGCGAGCACCGCGAGCACCCGCCGCGGCCCGCTGTCGGCGCGCTGCACCAGCCAGCCCAGCACGAACAGCCACAGCACCTGGTGCGGGCTCATCAGCCGCGCGGAGAACTCGTGCCCGCGGTCGTCGACGAGCAGCCCGGTCAGCGCCACCGCCAGGGCGATGCCGGCGAACGCGAACGGCGCGGCCCGCTCCCGGCGGCGGACCGCCGGAACGGCGAACACCAGCGCGAGCAGCAGCAGGATCTGCGCCAGCGTCTCGACGAACCAGTAGCCCCAGGCGTGCGGATCCAGCAGGTAGTTGACCAGCAGCGCGTTGGTCAACCCGACGTCGTCCTCGGTCAGCGCCCGGCAGGTGATCCACAGCACGCTCGGCACCGCGATCCGGGCCAGGGTGCCGAGCACGGCCCGGCTGGTCCGCTCCCGGCCGGGGGCGAGCACGAAGCGGGCGAACGCCCAGCCGGCCACGGCCAGCAGCACGTGCGCGCCGCCGAGCAGCCGGAACGCGCCCACGTGCGAGCCCACCACCAGCACGATCGCCACGGCGCGCAGCACCACCGGGGTCTCCACCGGCACCCACCACCGCGACTGCGGTGCGAGCCGGGCCAGCCGCCCGACCGCGGTGGTCGGCCAGTCCGCCGGCAGCCGCCCCACCGCCCGCTGCAGGCGCAGCATGGTCCGCACGTAGGTCAGCGAGTCGCCGCCCAGCGCCACGAACGTGTCCGCGTCGGTGATCCGCTGCCCGGGGAAGGCCGCGCGGAAGGCCGTCCGGACCGGGTCGCCGGCGAGTCCGGCGGCCGGTTCGGCGGTGGGCCCGGTCGGGGCCGGGCGGGCCAGCACGGCCAGCGCCGCGCCGTCGACCTTCCCGGCGGCCGTGCGCGGCAGCTCGCCGACCTCGACCACCCGCATCGCGTCGGCCGGTAGCGGCAGCCGGGCGGCCAGCAGCGCGCGGATCCGCAGCGTGGACCCGGTGGTCGGGGTCACCACGACCAGTTCGGTGTCGTCGCCGGTGCAGGCGGTCCGGATCCCGGCCGCGGCGAGCAGCCGCTCGACGTCGTCGAGGTCGACGCGCAGGCCGAAGGGCTTGATGAACCGGCTGCTGCGCCCGACGATCTCGATCAGCCCGTCCGGCCGGCGGCGGGCCCGGTCGCCGGTGACCAGTTCCTGCACGGTGCGCCCGCGCGCCAGGTCGGCCGGGCCGTCGGCGTAGCCGAGCATCACCCCGGGCCCGCGGAACACCAGCTCACCGGCCCCGTCCGGGGCCGGGTCGTCGATCCGGAAGTCGCCGCCGGGGACCGGCAGGCCGACCGCGGACGGCGCCGACGCGGCCAGCCGGGGCGGGAGCACGGCCATCCGGGCGGTCGCCTCGGTCTGGCCGTACATGACGTGCAGCTCCCACCCGCGCGTGCGGCCGAGCTCGGCGTAGCGGCGCACGTCCTCGGCGGCCCAGCGGCCGCCGGCCTGGGTGACGTAGCGCAGCTCGGGCAGCTCCATCCCGGCGAAGCCGACCGCGTCGAGCAGGTCGAAGGTGTAGGGCACGCCGTGCAGGCTGGTGGCGCCGTGGGCGCGGAAGGTCGTCCAGAACCCCGGCTCGGACACCGGGTGGTCCATCGGCAGCAGCGCCGCGCCCCGGGCGAGGTTGCTGTTCACCACCGACAGCCCGTAGCAGTAGTGCAGCGGCAGCATGAGCGGCGCCCGGTCGTCGGCGCGGATCGGCAGCACGGCGGTGATCGCCGCGGCGTTCGAGGCCAGGTTGTGCGCCGAGAGCCGGACGAGCTTGGGCGAGCCGGAGGACCCGGACGTCGACAGCAGCAGGGCGAGCTCGGGGTGCAGCCGCCCGGCGCGGGCCACGGCGTCGACCTCGATCACCGGGCCGGCGCCGGACACCCCGGGCCGCACGACGGTGTCCGGCCGGTAGGCCGCGACCAGGCGGGCGACGCGCTCGTCCCCGTCACCGACGAGCAGGGCGGCGTGCCCGGCCCGCAGCGCGGCCAGGTAGCTGACCACCGAGTCCGCACCGGGCGCGGTCGCCACCAGGGTCAGTCGTCGTCCGGGACCGAGCGCGGCCGCCCGCTCGCGCACGCGCTCGTCCAGCTCGCGGTAGCTGACCCCGCCACCGGGTCCGACGAGCGCGGTCCGCTCGCCGTGCCGACGCAGATCGGAGACGAAGTCGAGGCCGGGCACGCCGTTATTAGATACGGCTACCCTTACTGTTGCCAAGGACTGCTTTGCTGCCAACCGGGTGAGGGCGGACCGCCGTGAGGGCGGGCCCGTGCGGAGTACCTCAGCACCTCCCCAGGGCGGATCCGCCGCGCCGGCCCCCGGACGACGATGGACCAGGACCGTCGGGGGAGGGGGAACCCGATGCCGGTGACGGTCGTCGGGGCGCGGACGCGGTGCGGACCGGGTGGTCTATCCGATCGCCCCGGGCGGCGCCGCGGACCGGCGGCTGACCAACTGGGCGGTCCGCGTGGCGACCGGCCGCCAGCTGGACGCGGTGCTGGCCGGGTACGCGCAGGCGTCCACCGGCGCCGCGCCGGCGTCCGGGGAACCGCCGCGGTAGCGCGCCCGGCAGCGGTCGGCGGACCGCGGAGGAAATCGGAGAATCTCCGCGGGCGGTGTCGATCCCCGCCGGGGCCGCTCGTCGTCATCCTGTACGCGCCCCCGAAACGAGGAGACCCCGTGAAGTACATGCTGCTGATCTACCCGCCGCCGTCGACCGACGGACCCGTCCCGGCGGGCTGTTCGGTCGAGGACTGGCAGGGGTTCCACCAGACGGTCCTCGACGCCGGTGTCCTCGTGCACAGCGAGTCCATGCAGGACGTCATCACCGCAACCACGGTCCGGGTGGGCGCCGGCGGCGACCGCGCGGTCACCGACGGGCCGTTCGCCGAGACCCGCGAGCTGCTCGGCGGGTTCTACGTCATCGACGTGCCCGACCTGGACGCCGCGCTGGACTGGGCCGCCCGCTGCCCGGGCGCGGTGGGCGGCGGGGGCGTCGAGGTGCGCCCGGTAGCCGACTTCGGCCGGGACTGACCGTGCACACCGGGTCGACGGAGTCGGTGGCCGCGGTGTTCCGCGAGGAGCGCGGGCTGCTGCTGGCCTCGCTGGTGCGCCGGTTCGGCGACCTGGACCTGGCCGAGGAGGTCACCTCCGAGGCGATCGAGGCCGCCCTGGTGCGCTGGCCGGTCGACGGCGTCCCGAGCCGGCCGGGCGCCTGGCTGCTGACCACGGCCCGGCGCAAGGCGGTCGACCGGCTGCGCCGCGACCAGGCCTACGCCGCCCGGCTGGCAGTGCTGCAGGCCGAGGCCGACCGGGCCGACCCGGCACCGGCCGCCGACGCCGGCCGCGACCTGCCCGACGAGCGGCTGCGGCTGTTCTTCACCTGCGCCCACCCGGCGCTGGCCGCCGAGGACCGCGGGGCGCTGACGCTGCGCTGCCTGGCCGGCCTGACCACCCCCGAGGTCGCCCGGGCGTACCTGGTCCCGGTCCCGACCATGGCGCAGCGGATCGTGCGGGCGAAGAAGAAGATCCGTGACGCGCGCATCCCGTTCCGGGTGCCCGGCGCCGACGAGCTGCCCGGCCGGCTGCCGGGTGTCCTGCAGGTCATCTACTCGATCTTCACCGAGGGCTACGCGGCCAGCTCCGGGCCCGACCTGCAACGGCTGGACCTGGCCGAGGAGGCGGTCCGGCTGGGCCGGATCCTGCGCCGACTGCTGCCCGCCGAGCGCGAGGTCGCCGGGCTGCTCGCGCTGATGCTGCTGGTCCACGCCCGGCGTGCGGCGCGGACCACGCCCGACGGCGGGATCGTCCTGCTCGCCGAGCAGGACCGCGCCCGCTGGGACCGGGCGATGATCGAGGAGGGCCGGGACCTGGTGGTCGTCGCGCTGCGCGGCGGGCCGCCCGGCCCCTACGGCGTGCAGGCCGCGATCGCCGCCCTGCACGACGAGGCCGCCGACGTCGGGAGCACCGACTGGGCCCAGATCGTCGCGCTCTACGACGTGCTGCAGGGCCTGGCGCCCTCACCCGTGGTGGCGCTGAACCGGGCGGTGGCGATCGCCATGCGCGACGGCCCCGACGTCGGCCTGGCCCTGCTGGACGAGCTGGCCGGCGAGCCCCGCCTGCGCGCCCACCACCCCTACCCGATGGCCCGCGCCGACCTGCTGCACCGCCTCGGCCGGCTCCCGGAGGCCGCGGCGGCCTACCGCACGGCCCTGGAGCTGGCCGGCACCGAACCGGAGCGGGCCCTGCTGCGCCGCCGGCTCCACGCGATCGACCCCGCTTCCCACGACCCCGCTCCCCACGACCCCGGAAGGGCCCCCCGATGACCGAGCAGATCCTCGGCTGGACGCGCACCGAACGCCTCGGCGTCGCCGATCTCCTCGACGAGCTGACCCCCGAGGAGTGGGCCGCGGACACGCTGTGCGCCGGCTGGACCGTCCGCGACCTGGCCGCCCACCTCACCCTCTCCACCCGCACCACACTGCCGATGGTGATCGTCGGCGCGATCCGGGCCCGCGGCAGCTTCGACCGGATGGAGGACCAGCTGAGCCGGCAGCGGGCGGCCCGGTTCACCCCGGCCGAGCTGGTCGCCCAGATCCGGGAGACGGCCGGCTCGCCGCGCCGCACCCCCGGTGCCGGCCCGCTCGACCCGCTGGTCGACTTCCTGGTGCACGGCCAGGACGTCGCGCGGCCCCTCGGCCGGGTGCGCCCGGCCCCGGTCGAGCCGACGCTGGCCGCCCTGGAGCACGTCCGGGACAGCGCCTTCTACGGCGCCCGCAAGCGCCTGCGGGGCACCCGGCTGGTGGCGACGGACGCGGACTGGACGGGCGGCACCGGCCCGGACGAGCTGCGCGGCCCGGCGATCGACCTGCTGCTGCTGGCGACCGGCCGGCCCGCCGGGTTGGCCGCGGTGAGCGGCCCGGGAGCCGAGCAGGTCGCCGCCCGGCTCTGACCCCGCCCGTCAGGCCGCGTCCAGCCGCGGCACCAGCACCTCCCGCACGATCAGCAGCAGGGCCGCGGTGACCGGGATGGCCACGATCGCGCCGACGATGCCGAGCAGCACCCCGCCCATCAGCAGCGCGACCACGGTGAGCAGGGCGGGCATCTGCACCGCGTGCCCGATGATCCGCGGGACCAGCAGGTAGTCCTCCACCAGCCGGTAGACCACGAAGAACCCGGCGGTGGCCAGCCCGACCGGCAGCGAGACCGTCATCGCGACCAGGGTGACCACGACGCCGGCGGTCGTGGTGCCGACCACCGGGATGACGTCCAGCAGCATGACCATGATCGCCAGCAGCAGCGGGTAGGGCACCCCCCAGGCGAGCGTCCAGACCAGCGCCGCGCTGCCGGCGATCACGCAGAGCACCATCAGGCCCAGCACGTAGGAGCCGACCTTGGCGAAGACCTCGTCGCCGATCAGGATGACCCGCGGTCGGCGGGAGTGCGGCACCAACCGGTACATGCCGCGCCGCAGCCGGGGCAGGTCGGCCAGGAAGTAGATGGTCAGGACGAGCACGACGAGGGTGTCCCAGAGCGCCGCGAGCACGACCACGCCCGCCCCGAGCACCCCGCTGACCAGGCCGGTCCCCCCGGCGACCCCGCCGAGCGCCTCGCCGACCGCGTCGGTGACGCCGAACCGCTCGTTGAACGCTCCCAGGGTGGTGCTGCGGTCCTGCAGATCCTGCAGGTAGACGGGGACCTGCTCGGCGAACGCGCTGGCCTGGGCGGCCAGCTGCGGGATGGCCGCCGAGAGGAAGCCGCCGACCGCGCCGAACAGCCCCAGGAACACCGTGGTGACCGCCAGCCAGCGCGGCACCCGGTGCTGGACCAGCCAGGACACCGCCGGTTCCAGGCCGATCGCGATGAACAGCGACAGCCCGATCAGCACCAGCGTTCCCTCGGCGGTGATGATCACCTCGGCGGCCAGCACGGTGACCGCCACGCCCGCGGCCCCGGCCATGCCGATGAAGAACGGCGAGCGGCGGTTCAGCGGGCGGCCGGGCCGCCCGAGCGGGGTGGCCTCGGTGCTGATCGAGGCCGCGGCGGCCTCGGCCTCGGCGACCGGACCCTCCTGCTCGTCGTGGTGGGGCTGGGCGATGCGGTCGTGGTGCCCGTCCGCGGCCGTGCTGCCGGTTGCGGCGCGGTCGGGGTGGGGCCCCGGGTTCGGGGTACTGGGCATGAGCGGGACTCCACGCGGAGAGGACGGCCGTCGGACGGGCCAGTGAACACCAGCGCGGGCGGCCCCGCTGGCCGCGGTGCCGGGGCGACACGCCCGGTCGCCGGGTGCCCGGCGTCCGGGCCCCGGCCTAGGCTGCGCGGGATGAGACTCTCGCCCCGCGACCAGGACCGGTTGACGATCTTCACGGTCGCCGAGCTGGCCCGCCGTCGGCGGGCCCGCGGGCACCGGCTGGGGCACCCGGAGGCGGTCGGCCTGATCTGCGACGAGGTGCACGAGGCGGCCCGCGACGGGCTGTCCTACCAGGCCGTGGTCGAGTTCGGCTGCCGCGTGCTGACCCGCGACGACGTCATGGAAGGGGTGGCCGAGATGATCCCGCTGCTGCACCTCGAGGTGATGTTCGCCGACGGCACCAAGCTGGTCGCGCTGCGCAACCCGGTCCGATGAGCGGGCGCGTGGGCGAACCGCCGGCGGCGGGCCGGCAGGTCCGGGTGACCCCGGTGGACGGCTGGCCGGGCCGGGTCCGGCCGGCGGCGGATCCGGTCGTGCCCGGGGTCGGGGACCGCGCGACCGCCGTCGTCCGGGTGCGCAACCACTCCCGGTGGCCGGTCGTGGTCACCTCGCACTTCCACTTCTTCGAGGCCAACCGGCACCTGGAGTTCGACCGGGCGGCCGCGTTCGGGATGCGACCGGACCTGCCGGCGGGGGAGTCGGTGCGGTTCGAGCCCGGGGCCGACGTCGAGGTCGCGCTGATCGACTACGCCGGCGACCGCGCCGTGCACGGCTTCAACGGGCTCACCGAGGCGACGCTGTCCGACGGGCGGTTCGCCGAGCACCGCGCCGCCGCCCTGGTCCGGCTGCGCGCCGCGGGGTTCCGCGACTCGGGGGTGGGCTGATGCCCCGTCCGATCCCGCGGCCCACCTACAACACCCTCTACGGCCCCACGGTCGGCGACCGCATCCAGCTCGCCGACACCAACCTGGTCGCCGAGGTCGAGGCCGACCACACCGCCTACGGCGACGAGCCGCTGTGGGGGTTCGGCAAGACCATCCGCGACAGCATGGCGATGTCCAGCCACCGCGACCAGGACTCCACCATGGACCTGATCATCGCCAACGTGGTGGTCCTCGACCCGCTGGTCGGGGTGGTCAAGACCAGCATCGGCATCAAGGAGGGCCGGATCGTCGGGCTGGGCCGGGCGGGCAACCCGGACGTCACCGACGGCGTCGACCTGGTGGCCGGGGCCAACACCGGCTGGATCATGGGCGAGGGCATGATCGCCACGGCCGGGATCGTCGACCCGCACGTGCACCTGGCCACCACCAGCCTGATCCCGGCCGCGCTCTCCGCCGGCACCACCACGGTGGTCGGCATGGGCTACGGCCACGTCTCGGACCTGGGCGTCAACCCCGAGTACCACTTCCACCGGCTGATGGAGGCGTGGGAGGGCCACCCGATGAACGTGGCCCTGCTCGGGCGGGGCAGCGCGTCGAGCCGCGACCCGCTCGAGCGCAACATGGAGATGGGCGCGGCCGGGCTGAAGATCCACGAGGACTCGGCCAGCTTCACCTCGGTCATCGACACCGCGCTGACCGTCGCCGACCAGTACGACGTGCCGGTCTGCATCCACACCGACTCCAACCAGGAGGGCGGGGAGCTGGAGGACACCCTGGCCGCGATCGACGGCCGGACCATCCACGCCTACCACATCGAGGGCCTCGGCGGCGGGCACCCGAACGTGCTGGAGCTGGCCGGGGTGCCGCACGTGCTGGGCTCCTCGACCACGCCGACCATCCCGTACTCGGTCGGCACCTACGCCGAGTACCCGGAGATGAAGATGGCCGTGCACCGCATGCACGCCTCCCTGGAGGAGGACCTGGCCTCGCTGAACTGGCGCGGTCGCGGCGGCACGGTGGCCGGCGAGAGCGTCCTGCACGACCTCGGGGCGATCGCGATGATGTCCTCGGACTCGCAGGGCATGGGCCGCATCGGGGAGGTCTGCATCCGGACCTGGCAGCTGGCGCACCGGATGAAGGAGGTGTTCGGCCCGGAGGGTCCGAACGACAACGCCCGCATCCTGCGCTACCTGGCCAAGCTGACGATCAACCCGGCCATCGCCCAGGGCATGGCCCACGAGATCGGCGCGCTGCGCCCCGGGCTGCTCGCCGACGTGGTGCTGTGGCGCCCGGAGTTCTTCGGGGTGAAGCCGCAGCTGGTGCTCAAGAACGGGTTCGTGGCCTGGAGCCCGGTCGGCGGCGGCAACGACTCCACCCGGCTCGGCCAGCCCCAGATCTACCGCCCGATGTTCGGCGCCCAGGGCCTCGCACCGGCCTCGCTGGGTGTGGCCTTCGTCGGGCAGGCCGCGATCGACTCCGGGCTGGCCGGCCGGCTCGGGATCCGGCGCAGGCTGTCCGCCGTGCGCGACGCCCGCGGGTTGACCAAGGCGGACATGGTGCTCAACGGCGCCTCGCCGCAGGTGCGGGTGTCACCCGACACCCTGGAGGTGGAGATCGACGGGCGTCCGGTCGACCTGCCGCCGGCCGAGGTGCTGCCGATGACCAACAGGTACTTCCTGTAGCCCGGCGATCGGCGACGAGATCGCGCGCGAGCAGGACTGTGAACGCGGTGGCCGACGCCGCTATCCGGAGAACCGCGCCTCCAGTGGCGTCCGACCCGGGTAGCGCCGTCACAGGAGCAGTGAGGTGATCCTCGGCGGTGCGGCGTCAGGGCTTGGCGGCGGTGCGGGTGAAGTCGGCCGGGATGACCAGGTCGTCCGGCCCGAGCTGGTGGATCGAGGACTTGGCCAGCCCGAACAGGGTCTCCTCGATCCCCGACCGCAGGATGCTCAGCACGTTGGTCACCCCCTGCTCGCCGTTGGCCGCCATCCCCCACAGGTAGGCGCGGCCGATCAGGACCGCGCGCGCCCCCAGGGCCAGCGCCTTCACCACGTCGGAGCCGCGGCGGATGCCGCCGTCGAGCAGCACCTCGGTCTGGTCGCCGACCGCTTCGGCGACGGCCGGCAGCAGCCGGATGGTCGCCGGGGTCGAGTCGAGGTTGTTGCCGCCGTGGTTGGACACCGAGATCGCGGTGGCGCCGATGTCGACCGCGCGCCGGGCGTCGTCGGGGTGGGTGATGCCCTTGATCATGAACGGCCCGCCCCACTGCTCGCGCAGCCAGCTCAGGTCGTCCCAGGTGACCGGCTCGGTCATCATCCACTGGCCGTACGCGCCGAAGAACGTCGGCACCTCCTGGCCCGGCGCGACCAGGTTCGGCACACCCAGGTCGGGCAGCTTGCCGTGCTTGAGCCAGCGCAGCAGGTAGCCGGGCCGGAGCGCGACCTGCGGGGCGTACCGGGCCATGGCCTTCAGGTCGAGCTTCTCCGGGATGAACGGGCTGCCCCAGTCGCGGCGGGAGTCGAAGACCCAGTCCAGGGTGACGATCAGGCCCTTGGCCCCGGCCGCCCGGGCGCGCTCGGCGCGGGCGAGCATCGTGTCCCGGTCGCCCACCCAGTAGGACTGGAAGAAGAACTTCGGGTTCGCCGCGGCGACCTCCTCCACCGGCTTGGACGCGAACGACGACAGGCCCATCACCGTGCCCGCGGCGGCCGAGGCGCGGGCGACGGCCACCTCGCCCTCGGGGTCCACGGCCTGCACGCCGGTGGGGGAGATCAGCACCGGGAAGGCGATGTCCTGGCCCATCACGGTGGTGGCGACGTCGCGCTCCTTGGGCAGGTCGGCCACCCGCGGGCGGAACCCCAGCTCGGCGAAGGCGGCGGTGTTGTCGTCCATCGTGGTGCCGGCCTCGGCCCCGGCGACCAGGGCGAGGTAGACCCCCCTGGGCAGGCGGCGCTTGGCCCGGCGCTGGGCCTCGGCGACGGTCTCGAACCAGTCCCTGGTGCTTGCCATGCCTGGACACTAGATCCTGCGGCGGCGCTGGACGCCCTCCGTCCGGACAGTCACCGGGGTCCGGACGGCCGGGGACGCCCGATGCGCCGGGTCCGGCGGGTCCGGCGTGGTGTTCCACGGTGAGCGTCGAGCGCCGGGCCGTGCGGGTCGCTCGCCGGAACCGAGCCGTCGCACCACGACACCGAGCACCCGGTCGTGCGGCAGCGGGCCGAAGGTCCGCGAGTCGTGGCCGCCGTTGTCGCCGAGCACCGCCACGAACCGGGGCGGCACGGTGGCCGTCCGGTCGTAGGGCAGCCGCTCGCCCGGTCCCGCCGCCACCCGTTTGACCAGCCACGGGTACCCCGGCCGCGGGCGCCGGCCGGGCGGCTCGTCGGTGCCGTCCGGCGGTGCCAGCACCACCACGTCGCCGACGGCCAGGGCAGCCGGGTCGCAGCGGCGGGCCAGCACGACGTCGCCCGGGTCGAGGGCCGGCGCCATGCTGGTCCCGACCACGCTGACCACCAGCCACCGCCGCCGCACCGCCACCGCAGCCGCAGCCGCCACCGCCGCCGCCGCGACGGCGGGCGCGGCGGCCAGTGCCAGCGACCTCACGGCGCCGCCGCCGGCTCGTGGTCGGCCTGGTAGCCGGCGGCCTGCAACCGGAACAGCCGGGCGTAGATCCCCTCGGCCGCCATCAGTGCGTCGTGGTCGCCCTCCTCGGCGACCCGCCCGTCGGCCAGCACCAGGATCCGGTCGGCGTCGCGGACGGTGTTGAGCCGGTGCGAGACCAGCACGCTGGTCCGGCCCCGCCGGTGCTCGCGGATGCGCCGGTGGATCCGGTGCTCGGCCCCGGCGTCCAGGCCGGAGCTGGGCTCGTCCAGGATCAGCAGGTCGCGGCGCCCGCGCCGGAGCGCCCGGGCCAGCGCCAGGCGCTGCCACTGCCCGCCGGACAGCAGCACCCCCGGCGCGCCGTTCCCGGTGTGGTCGACGAACATCCGTGACAGCAGGGTGCGGTAGCCCTCCGGCAGCCGGTCGAGGGCGGCGTGCACCTCGGCTCCCCGGGCCGCGTCCTCGATCGGGGCCGGGTCGAGGTCGAGCTCGGCGCCCCCGTCGAGGCCACCCAGGGCGATGTTCTCCGCGGCGCTCAGGTCGTAGCACATGAAGTCCTGGAACACCGCCCCGATCCGCCGGCGCAGCTCCTCCAGCGGCAGGTCGCGCAGGTCCACCCCGTCCCAGCGGATGCTGCCCCGGGTCGGGTCGTAGAACCGGCAGAGCAGCTTGACCAGCGTGCTCTTGCCCGACCCGTTCTCCCCGACCAGGGCCACCGCGCGGCCGGGCGCGATGGTGGCGCTCACCCCCCGCAGGACCCAGGGCTGGTCCTCGCCGTAGCGGAACCAGACGTCGACCAGCTCCAGGCCGCGCCCTTCCACCCGGGGTGCGTCGCCGGCTTCGTGCGGTTCCGCTTCCTCGTGGTGACCGTCGACCACCGCGCGGTAGTGGTCGAGCAGCAGCCCGGCGTGGTGCGCGGTGGAGATGTGCCCGACCGCCCCGCCCAGCGCGGCCTGCACCCCGCTGACCGCGACGATCACCGCCGCCACGTCACCGGGGGTGAGGGCCCCGCCGGCCGCGGCCAGCAGCACGCCGACCAGGGCGGCACCGACGAACACCGCCGACACCGCGGCCAGGCCGACCTGCACCGCCGCCTCGCGCCGGTCGTAGCGGCGCTGCTCGGCGTTCGCCCCGGTCAGCTCGGCCAGCATCCGGCGGCGGAACAGCCGCCCGCTGCCGAACAGGCGGATCTCCTTGGCTGCGCTCAGGTCGGTCAGCAGCTCGCCGTAGAACACCTCGCGGCGCTCGGCCGGGCTGATCCGCCAGGCCAGGTCGGCCCGCCGGCGGCTCAGCCGGATCTCGGCCACCAGCGCCGGCACCGCGCTGACCAGCATCAGCAGCGCGACCCAGGGCCCGATGACGGCCACCGCGACGATCATGCCGGCCAGCGTCACCGCCGACTGGGCGAGCCCGACGGTGCTCTCCACGACCTGCCCCGGTCCGCTGCGGCTGGCCTGCTCGGCCAACCGCAGCCGGTCGCGGAAGGCCGGCACCTCCAGGGTGGCGAGCAGCGGGATCCGGTTCACCGTCCGGTACAGCAGGTCCTTCGCCCGGACCGTGACCGACCGGTCGAGCTCGGCCTGCAGGTAGCGCAGCGTCGGCGGCACCGCGGCCACCGCGAGCCCGGTCACCGCCAGCGCGACCGCCCCGCCCCACACCCCGGCCACACCGGCGCCGGTGGTGATCCGGTCCAGCACCAGCTTGGTGAGCACCGCGGCGGCGACCGGGAGCACCCCGGCCAGCAGTGACACCGCGACGAACGCGGTGAACACCACCGGGGTGGCCCGCCGTGCCAGGTCCACCGCGACCCGGGTGCGGGTGGCGGTCGCGGTGAGCCCGGCCCGCAGCCCGGCGGACGTCTCCACCGCGGTCAGGACGTGCTGAGCGGCAGCTCGTACCCGCTGGCCCGGATGGTGCCGTCCCCGTCGAGCAGGGCGAACGCCGGGAACCCGCGGACGCCGAACGCGGTGGCCAGCGGGCCCTCCGGCTCCTCGAGCACGATCGTGGCCGAGCCGTCGAGGTCGGCGACCAGCTCGGCGGGGTCCCGGCCGTCGCGGACCACGACCGCCAGCGCCGAGCCGTCGTGGTCGCCGGTGGCCTTGCGGAAGTCCGGGATCCGCTCGTGGCAGCTGTCGCAGCTCGGGGAGAAGAAGCCGACCAGGGCCGGGCTCTGCAGCGACGTCCGGTCCAGCTGTCGGCCGTCGACGGTCTCGGCGGTGAAGTCCTCGACCCGGTGGCCCGCCGGCGCGATGATCTCCGGCGGCGGCGCGGCCACCGCGGCCCCCTCGGCCAGTGCGGCGATCCGGGTCTCGTGCTCGCGCAGCCGGCGGACCACGGCCGTCAGCATCGCGATGTTCAGCAGGGTGAGCGCGGCGAGCAGGATCACCGCGCCGACCAGCACTCCGGTCACGCGCCGGTCCCCGGTCGGGTCGGCGGGGCGGTGGGGCGGAACAGGGCCACCAGGTCCTCCAGGCTCACGAGCAGCAGGCCGAGCGCGAGCCCGGCCGGGACGGCCAGCAGTGCGACGGCGGGGTCGGCGACGCCCGTCGCGGTGAGCGCCGGCGCGAGGCCGGCGACCGCCAGGACGAGCAGCAGGGCGGTGCGGAACAGCGTCAGCGGGCCCACCGGGGTCTCCCGGCGCCCGAAGCAGGCGCAGGGCACCGGTCTCCCGCGGGCGAGGGTCACGGCGTGCGCCGTTGTGAAGGTGGCGAGCAGCGCGGCCGCCACGGCGAAGCCGGGGACCAGCCACTGCGGGTGCAGGAGCACGGCGAGTGCGGCCCCGACGGCCAGCGCGGCCGTGCCGAGGACCTCGGCGCCGAGGACGGCCAGGGCCAGCAGGTTCCGGGCGGCGGGGGCGAGCCGGCCGGGACCGAACCAGAGCCGGCCGACCCCGAGCCGGAACTCGCCGAAGCCGGCCGGGCTGATCTTGCCGGCGACGGCGACCCCGAACACGAGCGCCAGGGCGCTCGCCAGTGCGACGATCAACAGGAGCCCGTCTTGGTGCATCCGTAGCAGTGGTTCGGAACGCCCGGACAGCCGTACATGCACCGGCGTGTGTAGTAGCCCACCCGGTAAATGCAGTAGCAGTACTCGGATACGTACGAGCAGCCGGCTGCGGCTTCCACCCGCGGGGCGATCCGGGCGAGCACCCGGTCGGCGATCCTGGACACGGTTCTGGTCATTCAGCGCCTTTCGTGTCGTCGGTCACATTCCGCTTCCGACTCTGCCCCACCGGCCGCGGATCGGTCAAGACCGCCGCCGATACGGGCGTTCGCCAAGCGTCTCCGGATTCGTTCCGCGGACTCCGGAACGGTTCCCTCGATGATTGACCGCGCACATTCTCTGTGCCGTTCAGCGTGACCGGTGGGCTGTCCGGCGGAATGGATCGGAACCCGTTCGGCCGGCCTTCCCGGGCGCGCTCGCCCCGGGTCAGGGCTTGCGGCCGACCGCGCCCACGATGCACTGCTGGACCGGGTACAGGGGGCGCACCCGGGGGCCGTCGGGCCACCAGTCGGCGCACAGCGCCAGGCCGGGCTCGACCAGATCCAGCCCGAGCAGCATGCTCTCGATCTCGGCCCGGGTGCGGAACATGCCGCTGCCCATCGGGCTGTGCAGGAAGACCTCCTCCATCTTCCGGGCCAGCGGGCTGAACTCCGGGGTCTGCGGGTCGAAGAAGTGGCTCAGCGCGACGTAGGAGCCCGACGGCAGGGCGTCCACGTAGGCCTGCATGATCTCGGCGTACCGGTCGCCGGTGTAGTGGTGCATCGTGCCGCACTGGTAGAACGCGATCGGCTCGGTGAGATCGAGGTGCCTGCGCACGACCTCGTTCTCGAGCACCTGGGCGGGGTCGAAGATGTCCGCGCCGACCAGGTGCGTCTGATCGTTCTCCTCCAGCAGCGCCCGGCCGTGGGCCAGCACCACCGGGTCGTTGTCCACGTAGACCACCCGGGAGTCCGGCTGGATCCGCTGGGCGACCTGGTGGGTGTTCTCCGCGGTCGGCAGCCCGGAGCCGCAGTCGAGGTACTGGGTGATCCCGGTCTGCGCGGCGATGAAGCGGGTGGCCCGGATCAGGAACTCGCGGTTGTCCCAGCCGAGCTGGGTCGCCTCCGGTGCCACCTGCTGGACCCGGCGCAGGACCTCGCGGTCGATCTCGTAGTTGTCCTTGCCGTTCAGGAACGCGTCGTAGACCCGCGCGACGCTCGCCTTCGAGACATCGATGTAGGCCGGGATGACGTCCTGGGCGTGGGACATGCGCGCCTCTTCACGGGGTGTCAGCGGGACGGGAGTGGGTCCGGATGATAGGGCAGATCCGGCCCGGATTAACCCCGTGGAGTGACCTTTCGTTGACATCCGGTGACGTGTAGGGTTCGCCGCCGACGCCGGGAGACGCCCCGCGCATCGCCGGGACGGTCACCACTCCGGCCCGGTCGGGCACACGGGAGCAGCGCACGATGGTCGAGGGCGGACGCCCGGCGGCAGCCTCCGACGGGGAGGGGCCGGTCCGGGGCGCGACGGCACGGCGGATGGTGCTCGGCGCGCAGTTGCGGCGGCTGCGGGAGGCCGCCGGGGTGGCCAGGTCCGAGGCGGCCTACGCCATCCGGGCCTCGGACTCCAAGCTGTCCCGGGTGGAGCTGGGCCGGGTCGCGTTCAAGGAGCGCGACGTCTCCGACCTGCTGTCCATGTACGGCGTGCGCGACCCGGGCGAGCGCGACGCGTTCCTGGACATGGTCCGCCACGCCAACCAGCCCGGGTGGTGGCGGCGGTACAGCGACGTGATGCCCGGCTGGTTCCAGGACTTCGTGGGCCTGGAGGAGTCGGCGTCGCTGATCCAGACCTACGAGCTGCAGTTCGTGCCGGGGCTGCTGCAGATCGAGCCGTACGCGATGGCGATCGCCAGTCGGGGTCGTCCGGAGTACGCCGCCGAGGACGTCCGCCGGCGGATGGCGCTGCGCATCGAGCGGCAGAAGATCCTGGTCGGGGTGCGCCCGCCGACGCTGTGGGTGGTGATGGACGAGTCTGTCCTGCACCGGCCGATCGGCGGTCGCGCGGTGCTCCGCGACCAGGTGGAGCACATGCTCGAGCAGTCGCTGCGACCCAACGTCAAGATCCAGGTGGTGCCCTACCACCTGAGCGGCTACGGCGCCGAGGGCTCGTTCACGATGCTCCGCTTCGCCGAGCCGGAACTGCCGCACGTGGCCTACGTCGAGCACCTCGGCGGCGCCCTGTACCTGGACGGCCTGGCGGAGATCGAGACCTACAGCCGGGCCTTCGACCGGCTGATGGTCGACGCGGAGACCCCCGAGCGGTCCCGCCAGTTGCTGACCAAGCGGCTCGCCGAGATCTGACCCGGCCCCGGGCCGGCGGACGGGCCCCGTCCGATCTCCGTACCGTCAGCCGGTGTGCGTGTCGGGCAGCGCGAACTCG
>DASQMQ010000409.1:0-1939 GCA_035645455.1 Pseudonocardia sp. | reverse complement strand
GTCGAACGCTTCGGCCACGGTGGCCGCGGCCCGGTCCAGGGCGTCGAGGTCCACCCCGGCGGGCGGCAGCTGCGCGGCGGCCCCGTCGGCCAGCCGGGCCGCGATCTCGCCGGCCGCACCGCGCACCCGGGCCCCGTCCTCGCGCCAGGCCCGGGTCACCGCGTCGAGCAGCTGGCCGAACCCCGGCATCCCGTGCCGCGGCGTCGGCGGGTAGTAGGTGCCGCAGTGGAAGGGCTCGCCGGTCGGGGTGAGGAAGCAGGTCATCGGCCAGCCGCCGTGCCCGGTCATGGCCTGGGTCGCCGCCATGTAGACGGCGTCGATGTCCGGGCGCTCCTCGCGGTCCACCTTGATCGCCACGAACTCGGCGTTCACCTGGGCCGCGGTCGCCGCGTCCTCGAACGACTCGTGGGCCATCACGTGGCACCAGTGGCAGGCCGCGTAGCCCACCGACAGCAGCACCGGGACGTCCCGCTCCGCAGCCTCGACGAACGCCTCGTCCGACCACTCCCACCAGTGGATCGGGTTGTCGGCGTGCTGGAGCAGGTACGGGCTGGTGGCAGCGGCGAGCCGGTTGGGCATGGGCCCAGCGTGTCACCGATGGGCCGGGCCCACCGGCCGGGTGGCGGACGCCCGGTCAGCGCTCCCGGTCGCCGTCGGGCGACGACCCGCCCGCCGTCGGTGCCGTGGTCGACCCGGTAGTCGGTGCCGGGGTCGACCCAGTGGTCGGTGCGGTGGTCGACGCGGTGGTCGACGCGGTGGTCGACGCGGTGGTCGGTGCTGCCGCGGCGCCCGTCGGCTCGGCCGCCGTCGACCCCGCCGGGTCCTGGAACGCGGTGGGCAGCCTGCGGATGCGCTTGTTCATGCTGCGGATCAGCAGCACCGTGGCCAGGCCCAGCAGCACGATCACCACCAGCGCGACCGGGGACGCCTTGCCGAACTCCGGACCCTGCCCGGGCGGGGGCTCCGGGTTCTGCGCCGGGCCCGACACGAGCACGACGGGCACGGCCCCGGTCACGGGACCGGCACCCAGGTCGACCAGCAGCGCACTCACTCCACCACGGTACCCACCGGGCGGGGCCCCCGGGTCAGCCGGCCGGACGCACCGCCACCTGGCTGTCGATCCCGAGGAACAGGTCGTCCTCCGGGGTCGGCGCATCGACCAGCGCCCGCACCAGCTCGTAGTCCTCGGTCGGCCACACCTCGCGCTGGACCTCCAGCGGCACCACGAACCACCGGCTGGTCGGGTCGATCTGGGTGGCGTGCGCCTTGAGCGCCTCGTCGCGGACCGGGAACCAGTCGTCGCAGCGGACCCGGGTGGTCACCCGCAGGCCGGGGTCGGGGCGCTCGTCCTGCCAGTTCTGCAGCCACTCGGTGTAGGGCGACTCCAGACCCCGCGCCAGCAGCGCCTCGTGGAAGGCGACCATGCGGACCTTGGAGAACCCGTGCGAGTAGTACAGCTTGAGCGGCTGCCACGGATCGCCGGTGCCGGGGAAGCGGTCCGGGTCGCCGGCCGCGTCGAAGGCCTCCACCGAGATCTGGTGGGTCTTGATGTGGTCGGGGTGCGGGTAGCCGCCGTTCTCGTCGTAGGTGACCAGGACGTGCGGGCGGAACTCGCGGATCAGCGCGACCAGCGGGGCGGTGGCCTCGTCCAGGTCGGTCAGCGCGAAGCAGCCCGCGGGCAGCGGCGGCAGCGGGTCGCCCTCGGGCAGCCCGGAGTCGACGAACCCGAGCCAGCGGTGCTGCACGCCGAGGATCTCCGCCGCCCGCGCCATCTCCGCGCGCCGGACCGCGGGCATGTTCTCCAGCACGTCGGGGCGGTCCATCGCCGGGTTGAGGATGCTGCCCGCCTCGCCCCCGGTGCAGGTGACCACCATGACGTCGTGGCCCTCGGCGACGTAGCGGGCCATGGTGGCGGCACCCTTGCTGGACTCGTCGTCGG
>DASQMQ010000408.1:0-9025 GCA_035645455.1 Pseudonocardia sp. | reverse complement strand
CGCACCGAGGACCGCATGACCGTGGCCATCGCCATCGAGGACGGCGAGGCCGTGGCCTACGTCTGCGACGGCGGCGCGGTGGAGCTGTGGCTGTCCGGCCCGGCCACCACCGCCGGGCTGGACCTGGTCGACCGCAGCGGTGACGTGACGATGACCGGCACCCTGGACGGCTCCACGTTCACCGGGACCGTGACCATCGACGGCGAGGACGTCGACTACACCGCCAGCGAGACCACCGTCGCCCGGGCGACCGCCGACGGCCGCGACGACGTCGGCCAGGTCGCGGAGAGGATCGCGCGGTGAGCGCGCCGACCGGGTACGACGACCCGCGGCTGGCCGCCGCCGAGACCCAGCCGATCCCGCTGGTGCCCCCGGCGGGTGCCCCCGGCGCGCCGGCCGCGCCGGTCCGCCGCACCCGCGGGACGCTGCTGATCGCGCTCACCCTGGGCATCGCGGTGACCGTCGGGCTCGGCGTGTACGGCCGGTTCCACGAGCCGAGCGCCGTCGCGATCAGCGTGGCCGGGTTCTCCAGCGGGCTGGCGGTCAAGGCCTGGCTGGGGTCGGTGGCCTTCCTGCTGGCCCTGGTGCAACTGGTCACCGCCCTGCGGATGTACGGCAGGCTCGGGCGCGCCGCGACCGGGGTGTGGTCGGGCCGGGTGCACCGGTGGTCGGGGCGGCTGGCGGTGCTGGTCACCGTGCCGGTGGCGGTGCACTGCCTGTACGCGCTGGGCTTCCAGGACTCCACCCCGCGGGTCCTCGCGCACTCCGCGCTGGGCTGCTTCTTCTACGGCGCGTTCGCGGCGAAGATGCTGCTGCTGGGCCGCGACGGCGCCCCGCGCTGGGCGCTGCCGGTGTTCGGCGGGCTGGTCTTCAGCGGGCTGACCGCGATCTGGCTGACCTCGTCGCTGTGGTTCTTCGGGACCTCCGGGCTGACCTTCTGAACCGGCTGCCGGAGTCCCACCCCGAACGGGTCGTCCTTCACAGGGTCCTGCGCACGCGTCTGGTGTGCTCTGCCGGGCCGCCCCGACGGCCCGCCCCCGCCGACCGACGCCCGTGAAAGGGACCCACCACATGCCCGAGTCCACCACCCTCACCCGACGCGCGGTCCTGGCCGGAGCCTGTGTGGCCTGCGCGGCCACCGCGACCGGCTGCGCGACCTACGGCCCACCGGCGCCCCCGGCGCCCGCCCCGGCCCCGGCGCCCGCTCCCGGGGGTGGTCCGGCCGCGCTGGCCCAGACCGCGGACGTGCCCGTCGGCGGCGGGCTGATCATCGGCGACACCGTGATCACCCAGCCGACCGACGGCGAGTTCAAGGCCTTCTCCAGCGTCTGCACCCACGCCGGGTGCGCGGTGAACGAGGTCGTCGACGGCACCATCAACTGCCCGTGCCACGGCAGCAGGTTCTCGGTCGAGGACGGTTCGCCGACCGCCGGGCCGGCGAACGGCCCGCTCCAGGAGAAGCAGGTCACCGTGGACGGGACCGCGATCACCCTGGCCTGACGGGTCGGCCGCGGTGCGCCGAGTCACCGTTGCGGGCACCGGTCGGGAACTAGACTCCGCGCATGGCCGACGGCGCGCAGGGCAGCGCGGACACCGCCACGGACCCGGCGAGCGCCGGCGGTACCGCCGTGGCAGCCCGTCCCGATCCGCACGAGCCCGGCGAGCTCCAGCTCGCCGGTGAGTTCCCGGCGGCGAGCCGGGAGCGCTGGCTGGAGCTGGTCGACGAGGTGATGCGCCGCGGCCGGCGCATCGACGCGGACGCCCCGGCGGGCGCCGGGGTGGAGCGGTTGGTCCGCCGCACCCCGGACGGCATCGCGGTGCAGCCCCTCTACGGCGCCGAGGACGTCCCGGCGGCCCCGGTCGGGATGCCCGGATCGGCGCCGTTCGTCCGCGGGGCGACCGCGCGCGGCCCGGTCCCCGACGGCTGGGACGTCCGCCAGCGGCACGCGCACACCGACCCGGCCGCGGCGCGCACGGCGATGCTGGCCGACCTGGAGAACGGCGTGACCTCGCTGTGGCTGGTGGTGGGTGGGGGCGGCACCGCGGTCGCGGACCTGCCCGCCGCCCTGGACGGGGTGCACCTGGACCTGGCCCCCGTGGTGCTGGACGCCGGGACGTCCGCCGAGGTGGCTGCCGAGGCGTTCCTCGCGCTGGCCGCCGACCGCGGCGTCGCCCCGGAGGCCCTGCTCGGCACGCTCGGCCTGGACCCGGTGGGCCTGCGGGCCCGGACCGGCAGCGGCCCCGGGCTCGACTCGGTGCTCCCGCTCGCCCGCCGGGTGGCCGACGGGTTCCCGCAGCTGCGCGCCGTCGTCGTGGACGCCACCGCGGTGCCCGGCGCCGGCGGCTCGGATGCCCAGGAACTGGGGTTCTCGCTGGCCGCCGGGGTCGCCTACCTGCGGGCACTGACCGAGGGCGGGCTGGACCCGGCGACCGCGGCCCGGTTGCTGGAGTTCCGCTACGCCGCCTCGGTGGAGCAGTTCCCGACCATCGCCAAGCTGCGCGCGGCGCGCCGGCTGTGGTCGCGGGTGCTGGAGGCCAGCGGCGTCACCGCCGACCGCGGCCAGTACCAGCACGCGGTGTCCTCACCGGCCGTGCTCAGCCGGCGCGACCCGTACGTGAACCTGCTGCGCGGCACGGTGGCCGGGTTCGCGGCCGGGCTGGGCGGCGCGGACGCGGTCACCGTCGCCCCGTTCGACGCCGCGCTCGGCGCGGACACCCCGTTCTCCCGGCGGATCGCCCGCAACACCCAGTCGCTGCTGGTGCAGGAGTCGCACCTGGCCCGGGTGCTCGACCCGGCCGGCGGGTCGTGGTTCGTCGAGTCCCTCACCGACGAGCTGGCCCGGGCGGGCTGGGCGTTCTTCCAGGAGCTGGAGCGGGCCGGCGGGGTGCTCGCGGCGCTGGACTCCGGGCTGGTCGACGAGCGGGTGGGCGCGGTCCGCGAGCGCCGGGTCCGCGACGTCGCCACCCGCCGGACCCTGATCACCGGGGTCAGCGAGTTCCCCGACCTGCACGAGAAGCCGGTGGAGCGCGAGCCGCTCCCCGCGCCGGTCGGCGGCGGGCTGCCGGTGTTCCGGGCGGCCGGGCCCTTCGAGGAGCGCCGCGACCGCTCCGACGCGCTGCTGGCCGCGACCGGGTCGCGTCCGCGCGCCTTCCTCGCCACGCTCGGGCCGCTGGCCGCGTACACGGTGCGGGCCGGGTTCGCGCGCAACCTGCTGCACGCCGGCGGGGTCGACACCGTCGAGGCCGGCCCGACCACCGGTGCCGCCGAGGTGGCCGCCGCGTTCGGGCAGGCCGGCACGCCAGTCGCGGTGCTCTGTTCGACCGACGCCCTCTACCGCGAACGGGCCGCGGAGACCGTCTCCGCGCTGCGCGCCGCCGGCGCCCGGCACGTCCTGCTGGCCGGGGCCGTCGATGCGCCCGGCCTGGACGGGCACCTGAAGGCCGGCGGCGACGCCCTGGCCGTGATCGACGCCGTCTACGAGGCCGTCACCGAAGCCGGCACCGAGGCCGGCACCGAGGCCGGCACCGCCGCGCTGGAGGAGTCATGAGCATCCCGGACTTCACCCAGGTCCCGCTGGAGTCCCCGGCGGACCCGCCGGTCGCGGACCGGACGCGGGGCGAGCTGCCGGTGTGGGACTCCCCGGAGGGCATCCCGGTCAGCCCGCTGTACACCGCCGAGGACCTCGCCGGGGTGGACTTCCTGCACACCTGGCCGGGGATCGCGCCGTTCCTGCGCGGGCCCTACCCGACCATGTACGCCACCCAGCCGTGGACGGTGCGCCAGTACGCCGGGTTCTCCACCGCGACCGAGTCCAACGCGTTCTACCGGCGCAACCTGGCCGCCGGGCAGAAGGGCCTGTCCATCGCGTTCGACCTGGCCACCCACCGCGGCTACGACTCCGACCACCCGCGGGTCGGCGGCGACGTCGGGATGGCCGGGGTGGCCATCGACTCGATCTACGACATGCGCCAGCTGTTCGACGGCATCCCGCTCGGCGAGATGTCGGTGTCGATGACCATGAACGGCGCCGTGCTGCCGGTGCTGGCGCTCTACGTGGTGGCCGCCCAGGAGCAGGGCGTGCCGCGCGAGCAGCTGACCGGGACCATCCAGAACGACATCCTCAAGGAGTTCATGGTCCGCAACACCTACATCTACCCGCCGCAGCCCTCGATGCAGATCATCTCCGACATCTTCTCGTTCACCTCGCGGGAGATGCCGAGGTTAAACTCGATCTCCATCTCCGGCTACCACATCCAGGAGGCCGGGGCGACCGCCGACCTGGAGCTGGCCTACACGCTGGCCGACGGGGTGGAGTACCTGCGGGCCGGGATCGACGCCGGGCTGGACGTCGACCGGTTCGCCCCGCGGCTGAGCTTCTTCTGGGGCATCGGGATGAACTTCTTCATGGAGGTCGCCAAGCTCCGCGCGGCCCGGCTGCTGTGGGCGAAGCTGGTGAACCGGTTCGAGCCGGCCAACGCCAAGTCGCTGTCGCTGCGCACGCACTCGCAGACCTCGGGCTGGTCGCTGACCGCCCAGGACGTCTACAACAACGTGATCCGCACCTGCGTGGAGGCGATGGCCGCCACCCAGGGGCACACCCAGTCGCTGCACACCAACGCCCTGGACGAGGCGCTGGCGCTGCCGACGGACTTCTCCGCCCGGATCGCCCGCAACACCCAGCTGCTGCTGCAGCAGGAGTCCGGCACCACCCAGGTGATCGACCCCTGGGGCGGCAGCTACTACGTCGAGCGGCTGACCTACGACCTGGCCCGCCGCGCCTGGGCGCACATCGAGGAGGTCGAGAAGGCCGGCGGCATGGCCCAGGCCATCGACGCCGGCATCCCCAAGCTGCGGGTGGAGGAGGCCGCGGCGCGCACCCAGGCGCGCATCGACTCCGGTCGCCAGCCGGTGATCGGGATCAACAAGTACGTCACCGACGTCGACGAGCAGGTCGACGTCCTGCGCGTCGACAACGCCGGGGTGCGCGCCGAGCAGTTGGCCAAGCTGCGCCGCCTGCGCGAGGAGCGCGACGACCGCCGGGTCGACGCCGCGCTGCGCGCGCTCACCGACGCCGCGACCGCGATCACCGAGGGCACCCCGCGCACCGACGAGCAGAACCTGCTGGCCCTCGCGGTGGAGGCGGCCGGGGCGATGGCCACGGTGGGGGAGATCTCCGACGCGCTGGAGAAGGTCTTCGGGCGCCACGCCGGCCAGATCCGGATCATCTCCGGGGTGTACTCCGAGGAGGCCGGGAGCAGCCCGGCGATCGCCAGGGCCCGCGAGCTGGTGGACGCGTTCGCGGCCGAGGAGGGCCGCCAGCCGCGCATCCTGGTGGCCAAGATGGGCCAGGACGGCCACGACCGCGGCCAGAAGGTGATCGCCACCGCGTTCGCCGACCTGGGCTTCGACGTCGACGTGGGCCCGCTGTTCCAGACCCCGGCCGAGGTGGCCCGCCAGGCCGTCGAGGCCGACGTGCACGTGGTCGGGGTGAACTCGCTGGCCGCGGGGCACCTGACCCTGGTGCCCGAGCTGCGCGGCGAGCTCGCCGAGCTGGGCCGCGAGGACATCATGGTGGTGGTCGGCGGGGTGGTCCCGCCCGACGACGTGCCCACCCTGCTGGAGATGGGCGCCGCCGCCGTCTTCGGCCCCGGCACCGTCATCTCCGAGGCGGCCGTGGACCTGCTGCAGAAGCTCACCGCCGCCCACCACCCGGGGTCGTGAGTGGACAACAGTGTTCCGACCCGGTTCTCCGCGCACGACCCCGGCCGTTGATGGCGCGGTCGATCGACGTCGCGGCGCTGGCGAAGGGCGTGCTGGGCGGTTCGCGGGCGACGCTGGCCCGGGCGATCACGCTGGTGGAGTCCAGCCGGGCGGACCACCGGCAGGCGGCGCAGGAGCTGCTGATGGAGCTGCTGCCGGCGGCCGGCGGGGCGCACCGGGTGGGCATCAGCGGGGTCCCCGGGGTCGGCAAGTCCACCTTCATCGAGGCGCTGGGCACCCGGCTGACCGGGGCCGGGCACCGGGTCGCGGTGCTCGCGGTGGACCCGTCCTCGACCCGCACCCGGGGCTCGATCCTGGGTGACAAGACCCGGATGACGGCGCTGTCGACCGACCCGGACGCGTTCGTGCGCCCCTCGCCCAGCGCCGGCACGCTCGGCGGGGTCGCCCGGGCGACCCGGGAGACCGTCGTGCTGATGGAGGCGGCCGGCTACGACGTGGTGCTGATCGAGACGGTCGGGGTCGGGCAGAGCGAGGTGGCCGTGGCGGCCATGGTCGACACGTTCCTGCTGCTCACCATCGCCCGCACCGGTGACCAGCTGCAGGGGATCAAGAAGGGCATCCTGGAGATCGCCGACGTGATCGCGGTGAACAAGGCCGACGGCGACCACGCGGGCGACGCTCGGGTGGCGGCCCGGGAGCTGGCCGGGGCGCTGCGGATGATGACCCCGCAGACCGAGTCGTGGCGGGTGCCGGTGCAGCCGTGCAGCTCCCGCACCGGCGACGGGCTCGACGAGGTGTGGGCCGCCGTCGAGCGGCACCGCGCCACCCTGGACGAGCACGGTGAGCTGGCGGCCAAGCGGGCCGGGCAGCAGGTGGACTGGATGTGGGCGATGGTCCGCGACCGGTTGCTGGACCGGTTGCAGTCCGACCCGGGGGTGCGCGAGGCGATCCCGGCGCTGGAGCGCGAGGTGCGCGGGGGCGAGCTGACCCCGACGCTGGCGGCCGAGCAGATCCTCGGCCGGCTCGGTCAGCCGGACCCGGGGTAGTTGCTCGTCACGCAGCGTTCGGCCGGGTGATCGGTCCATGTGCGGATCTGTGAGTCAGTGGCGGAACCAGGGGTGGCCGTGTGCTGGGGATCGAGCGCGGCTGCCCGAATGGCCGCTTCGACGTCGAGCTCGTCCGTCCGCGCCACACACTTCGATCGACCGCAATGACGTGGCGCCGATCCGTCCGGTGGGATCCGGAGCCGGCGCTTGCAGCCGACGCACCGGGCGTTGACCTGCACCGGAATCACTCTCACGAAGCCCGGCCGAGGCGCACGGGCAGTCCGCCAGAGCCGCAATGCCGAGATGCGTGCTCACGATCACCTCGACCGGTCATCGGGATCTGTCTCGTCGCATGACCCGGCGAGCTTCCGCCGCCACCGCGTGCAGGCTGCACGGCCACGTGTGATGCCCGCGCTGGCCGCCGACGCTGCAGGCGCGGCAGTCGCCACGGCCATCGTCCACGTGGTCGGCCAGCAGCTTCTGGATCGCTTCCGGCTGCCCGATGAGGAAGGCCGTCACGATGTCGCTGGCGCCGGACTGCGCTGCCGCGCTCATCGCGCTCCGTCTCTACGCATGCGCAGAGCGTGCCGAGGCTCCCGTCATCAGCGGTAGGACGGGGAGTCCTAGTAGGACTCCCCGTCCTACCGGTTCACCTGTTCAGACGCTCGTCACTCCGAGCTTCCGTCCGACCCGAGCCAGCCGCGGCGGGTGGGAAACACGCTCCCGCAGCTCCCGGTAGATCATCTTCGGTTGCTCCTGGTACCGCGTCCACGCCGGAGCCATCGTGACCATCGCGTCGAGCACCTCGACCGCGTCCCCGTCGTGCCCCAGCCGGGTGTGCGCCAGCGCGATGTCGGAGAGGTGCCGTGCGCGCGCGGCCAGCGGCAGCGAAGAGTCCCGAGGCACAGCCCGCCCGGCGGTCAACGCCGCGGTGAAGTGCTCGGTGACCGTCTCGACGTCGACCCGCTGCATGCCGACCTGGTGCGGCCCGAACGCCGTCTCGTAGTCGTTCCGGTTGCCGGTCCGGCCGGCCACGACCTCGGCCTCGTCGACCAGCGCCAGCGCTCCCGCGCGGTCGCCCGCGCGGCCGGCCGCCGTCGCGCTGGACAGCAGCAGCGAGCCGTACAGCGACCACGCGACCATCGGCGAGCTGTTGTCGGGAGTGATCGCGGCAGCCGAGCTCGCGGCCACGCGGCCGCTCTCGAAGAATCGTCCCTCGACGAGCAGCACCCACGCGAGCGACCCGCGCAGCGCCTGCACGCGCAGCGGATCGGACCCGCTGGCGGCGTGGCCGAGAGCCTCCCGCAGGGCGAGATGAGCGATGTCGGTGTAGCCGAGCTGCACCAGCGTGCACGCGGCGAGCTGGAGCACCCGCGCGGTCAGGTCGGACGCGTCGGCCCGGTCGTCGGCCCGCGCTGCCCGGAGCGTCGCCCGGGCCTGGCCGATCGCCGTCGGCAGCAGCTGTCCGAGCTGGTCGAAGCGGCCCGCCCAGTACGAACCCCACCCGTACGTCACCGTCCGCTTCACCTCGTCGATGGTGATCGGCTCGATGCCGGGATCGTCGTCGATGAGGTCGTCGATGGAGGTCAACGTCCGCCGGATGATCACTGCGCCGCTCATGTCGTCATCGACCGGTAGTTGGTGCGGCTTGCTGAGCAGCGTCCCCGCGTCGACGTCGAGCGCCCGGGCGAGCTTGTGCAGGTTCGGGATCGACACGGTGTGCCGCTGGCCCTGTTCGAGCTTGCGGATGACATCGACCGAGACGCCGGCCCGGCTGGCGAGGCCGGTCTGCGTCATGCCGGTGCGCAGGCGCAGGTGGGCGATCCGTTCGCCGAGGGACTCCCCGGCAGGTCGGGTTCCGAGCCCGGAACCGCTGTCCTTCGTCATCTCCGACACTCCTCTACGGGCTTCTCGGTCTCGCCCGCACGGGACCGGTCGCGGGAGCAGTTGCCTCACGGGACGGTACGCCGAAGTCACCGTTCTCCGTCGACGGTCCCTCACGCAGCTGGCTCAACTCCCGTTCTGCTCACCGCCTGCTACGGCAGGGGAGGCGTGGAAGGCGAGAGTCCGCCCGAGGGGTACCACGATCGTGTAGTGGCAGAGCGTGCAGGAGGTAGATACGGTGTGTCACAAGACCGGTTGACGGTGCTCGGGGCGCTCAACAGTCATCGGCCGGCGTCCAGGAGGTCGACGTGCTCCAGTTCCCCCGCCGGCGGGCCTCGCCTGTCCTGCTCCGGGACGGCCTGGCGGAACCGAC
>DASQMQ010000407.1:0-21305 GCA_035645455.1 Pseudonocardia sp. | reverse complement strand
GGCGGGCCGCCGCCTCGCTCACCCCGTCCTCGACGACGGCCGACCCGGAGGGCCACCACACCGAGCGCCTGCCGTCCTGGCTGCGCCGCGCGGCCACCGCCCCGCACCGCACGCACCGCGCCGACGCGATCCCGGTGCTGCGCGCGGACGGCACCACGGTCTGGTGCGAGCTGACCGTCGCCGCCACGAACGCCGACGACGGCAGCCCGCTCTGGCTGGCGGTGTTCACCGACGTCACCGAGCGGCGCCGGGCCGCGGAGGTGCTGCGCAGCGCGGGCACCGTCGACGAGCTGACCCGGCTGCCGAACCGGGCCGCGGCCATCGAGCGGGTGGACCGGATGCTGGCCGGGCCCGGCCGCGACCGGGTGGCCGTGGTCTGCGGCGACCTGGACGACTTCTCCAGGGTGAACTCCTCGCTGGGTCACGACGCCGGGGACGACCTGCTGGTCACGCTGGCCGCGCGGCTGCAGCGCGAGCTGCCGGTGACCTGCACCGCGGCCCGGCTGTCCGGCGACGAGTTCGTGGTGACCTGCGCCGACCACACCGAGGTCGGCGGCCCGGACCGGCTCGCCCGCACCGTCGCCGACCTGCTGCGCACCACCATCACCGTGCACGGGCGGCCGGTGCAGATGACGGCCTCGGTCGGGGTCGCGCTGCCGGTGCCCACCGGGGAGGTGCGGGCCGCGGACCTGCTGCGCTTCGCCGAGGTGGCGATGCACGACGCCAAGCGCCGCCAGCGGCGCGGCGGCATCGGGATGGCCACCGACGGCGTGGTGACCTCGGCGACCCAGGCCCTGGAGCTGGAGGCCGAGCTGCGCTCGACCATCGCCGGCGGCGGGCTGACCCTGGTCTACCAGCCGGTGGTCGGGCCGGACGGGACGGTGCTGTCGGCCGAGGCGCTGGTCCGCTGGCCGCACCCGGAGCGCGGGATGATCTCCCCGGCGGACTTCCTGCCGGTCGCCCAGCGCAGCGGGCTGCTGCGCGAGCTCGACATGTGGGTGCTGCGGGCGGCCGCGCAGGAGGCGGCGACCTGGCCCGCGCTGGGCGGTGAGCGACCGGCGGTGGCGGTGAACCTGGCCGGGCTGCTGCCGGCCGACCCCGACTTCCTGGACGTGGTCACCGACATCGTGCCGGCGAGCGGGCTGCCCTGGACCCGGCTGGTGCTGGAGCTGGTGGAGACCAGCCTGGTCGCGCTGCCGCCGCACGCGCTGGCCGCGATGGCCGAGCTGGTCGAGCGCGGCGTGCGGTTCGCCGTGGACGACTTCGGCACCGGCTACTCGTCGCTGGCCCGGCTCAAGGAGCTGCCGGCGCAGACCATCAAGATCGACCGGGCGTTCGTGGCCGGGGTCGGCGAGGACCCGGTGGACTTCGCGGTGGCCCGGGCGGTGGTGGACATGGCCGCGGCGATGGGCCGGACCACGGTGGCCGAGGGGGTGGAGACCCCCGAGCAGTTCGACGTGCTGCGCGGGATCGGGGTGGACGCCTACCAGGGTTGGCTGTTCAGCAGACCGCTGGCCCCGAACGACCTGCACGAACTGTTCACCACGACGCCACTGGTGACCCCGGCGGCCGGTCTCTAACAGATCACGCCGGTCGCCCTTGTCGGTACGGCGCTATAGCCTCGAAGACCCGAGGCGGCCGGCAAGAGGTCGTCGGTGAACACGGAGGTCCCTCGGATGATCGAGTTCCGGGGCGTGACCAAGCGCTTCCCCGACGGCACGGTGGCAGTCGACGCGCTCGACCTGACCGTCGAGGCCGGCCGGATCACCGTCTTCGTCGGCCCGTCGGGCTGTGGGAAGACCACGTCCCTGCGGATGATAAACCGGATGATCGACCCGAGCGACGGGGTCATCTCGGTCGACGGCCGCGACATCATGAGCGTCGACGCCGCCGACCTGCGCCGCGGGATCGGCTACGTGATCCAGCAGGCCGGGCTGTTCCCGCACCGCACCATCCTGGACAACATCGCCACCGTGCCGATGCTGCTCGGCTGGACCAAGGCCAAGGCGCGCCAGCGGTCCGCCGAGCTGATGGAGACCGTCGGGCTGGCCCCGGAGATGGCCAAGCGCTACCCCGGCCAGCTCTCCGGCGGCCAGCAGCAGCGGGTCGGGGTGGCCCGGGCGCTGGCCGCGGACCCGCCCATCCTGCTGATGGACGAGCCGTTCAGCGCGGTCGACCCGGTGGTCCGGGAGAGCCTGCAGGACGAGCTGCTGCGGTTGCAGTCCGAGCTGGGCAAGACCATCGTCTTCGTCACCCACGACATCGACGAGGCGGTCAAGCTGGGCGACCGGGTCGCGGTGTTCCGCACCGGCGGCGTGCTGGCCCAGTACGACGAGCCGGGCCACCTGCTGGCCCGCCCGGCCGACGACTTCGTCGACGGCTTCGTCGGGCGCGACCGCGGCTACCGCGGCCTGGGCTTCCTGTCCTCGGCCGAGCTGCCGGTCGGCGAGCTGACCACGGTCACCGTCGGCGACCCGATGCCGTCCGGCCGCGGCTGGACGCTGGTGCTCGACGCCGACCGGCAGCCGCAGGGCTGGCTGCAGGGCTCGGCGGAGACCGTCCGGGCCGGCACGGTCACCGCGCAGCACCTGGTGCCCGGCGGCTCGCTCTACGACGTCACCTCCGGGTCGCTGCGCAGCGCCCTGGACGCCGCCCTGTCCTCCCCGTCCGGGCAGGGCGTGGCGGTGGACGGCGACGGCGCGGTGGTGGGCTCGGTCAGCGCCGACGACGTGCTGCGCGCGCTGGCCGACGTCCGCACCGCCGAGGCCGCGGCGTGACCGGCCGGCCGGGAGCGGCCCGATGACCTGGGTACTGGGCAACCTGGAGCTGATCGGCAGCCTGATCGTGGAGCACCTCGGGTTCGCGCTGCCGCCGGTGCTGATCGGGCTGGCGCTGGCCGTCCCGCTGGGCTGGCTGGCCAACCGGACCCGGGCCGGGCGCACCGTGGTGATCAACCTGGCCGGGCTGCTCTACACGGTGCCGTCGCTGGCGCTGTTCGTGATCCTGCCGGCGATCCTGGGCACCGGCATCCTCGACCCGCTGAACGTGATCATCGCGCTGACCGTCTACACGCTCGCGCTGCTGGTCCGCACGGTCGCCGACGCGCTGTCCGCGGTGCCGCCGATGGTGGTCGACTCGGCCACCGCGATGGGCTACCGCCCGCTGCGCCGGTTCCTGGCCGTCGAGCTGCCGCTGGCGGTCCCGGTCGTGCTGGCCGGCGTGCGGGTGGCCGCGGTGTCCTCGATCAGCCTGGTCACGGTCGGGTCGGTGATCGGCTTCGGCGGCCTGGGCAAGATGTTCACCGACGGCTTCCAGCGCGACATCCCGGCCGAGATCATCGCCGGGATCGTGCTGGTGCTGCTGATCGCCCTGCTGATCGACGGCCTGCTGCTGCTGATCGGCCGCGCGCTCACGCCGTGGACCCGGGCCGGAGCCGGCGCGGCCGCGCGCGGCCGGCGCGAGCCCGCGGAGCCGGAGTCCCGCCCCGGCGGGTCGAAGCTGGCGAGGATCCGGTGACCTACTTCGGATGGTTGCTCGACCCGGCGAACTGGGCGGGCCCGCAGGGCGTGCCGCAGCGGCTGGTCGAGCACCTCGGCTACACCGCGCTGACCCTGCTGATCGCGATCATCATCGCGGTACCGCTGGGCGCCTGGATCGGGCACACCGGCCGCGGCGGCTTCCTGGTCGTCGGGCTGGCCAACGGGCTGCGCGCACTGCCCACCCTCGGCCTGCTGGTGCTGCTGGTCGGCGCCATCGGGATCGGCCTGCTGGGGCCGCTGATCGCGCTGGTCGTGCTGGCCGTGCCGCCGATCCTGGCCGGCACCTACGCCGGGGTGCGCAACGTCGACCACGCGGTGGTCGACGCGGCCAAGGGGATGGGCATGCGCGGGCGCGACGTGCTGCTGCAGGTCGAGCTGCCCAACGCGCTGCCGCTGATCATCGGCGGGATCCGCAGCTCGCTGCTGCAGGTCATCTCCACCGCCACCATCGCCGCGTTCGTCGCCCTCGGCGGGCTGGGCCGGTTCATCGTGGACGGCCTGGCCGTGCGCGACTTCGGCCAGATGGTCGGCGGATCGCTGCTGGTCGCCCTGCTCGCCATCGTCTCCGACCTGCTGCTGGCGGCCCTGCAGAAGCTGCTCGTCTCGCCCGGCCTGCAGGCGGCTCCGGCGGCCGGCCGGCGCCGGCTCCGCCTCGTCTCCGACCGCACCCGCACCGCGTCAGCGGCCTGACCCGTCCCGCCGCTCCCCGCGGCCCGTCCCCATCCGAAGAGGACCCCCATGAGACGCTCCGTGCTGCCCACCCGCCCCGCGCTGGCCGCCGTGACCGCGGCCGCCGCGCTCGCCCTCACCGCCTGCGGTGGCGGCGGTGATCCGCTCGCCGGCGGTGGTTCCGGTGAGACCGGTGGCGCCCCGGCCGAGACCATCGTGGTCGGCTCGGCGAACTTCCCGGAGAACCAGATCCTGGCCGAGATCTACGCGCAGGCCCTGCAGGCCAAGGGCGTGACCGTGGAGAAGCGGCTCAACATCGGCAGCCGGGAGACCTACTTCCCGGGCCTGGAGGACGGGTCGATCGACCTGATCCCGGACTACACCGGCGTGCTGCTGCAGTTCATCAACGCCGAGGCCACCGAGAAGGAGCCGGACGCGGTCTACACCGCGCTGCAGGGCGTGCTGCCCGAGAACCTGACGGTGCTGGACCGCTCGGAGGCCGAGAACAAGGACTCCGTGGCCATCACCCGGGAGACCGCGACCCGGCTGAACGCCACCACCCTGGAGGACCTGGCGCCCAACTGCGGGGAGCTGGTCTTCGGCGGCCCGCCGGAGTTCCAGACCCGCCCGGACGGCATCCCCGGCATCGAGGCGACCTACGGCTGCACCTTCGCCAGCTACCTGTCGCTGGACGCCGGCGGTCCGCTGACCATCGGCGCCCTGCAGAACGGTGACGTCCAGGCCGCCGACATCTTCACCACCGACCCGTCGATCGAGGCCAACGACTTCGTGGTGCTGGAGGACTCGAAGAACAACTTCGCGGCGCAGAACGTGGTGCCGCTGATCACCAAGGCGAAGGCGACCCCGGAGGTGACCGAGGCCCTCAACGCGATCTCCGCGCAGCTCACCACCGAGGACCTGATCGCGCTGAACACCGAGGCCGCCAGCGAGACCAAGCCCAACCCGGAGACCGTCGCCAAGGACTGGCTGGAGTCCAAGGGCCTGCTGTAAGCGCCCGACCGCGAAAGGCCCTCCCGTCTGACGGGAGGGCCTTTCGCCGTCCGGTCCGGGCCCGCCCCACCCAGAACAACGTTGTCGTGATCGAGAACCGTTTCTGATCACGACCACGTCGTTCTCGACGGAGTGGGTGGCGGGAAGGTGCCACCGGGAATCGTTCCGCCACGCCGTCCGGGGTGTCGGTGGTCCCCTTCCGCCGGGTCGTGACGCCGTTCCGAGGGGGAGCGGGGCGGCCGCGACGATGACCGGATTCCGATTCTTGACGCGGGCCTGGGTGGTGCTGCTGACCGCGGCCGCGATCGGCTCGGCGGGGGCGGTGGTGGCCCCGGCAGCGGCGTCCGCCCAGGCCCCGCCGTGGGGGGCGTGCGGCCGGAGCACGGCCGACGACAAGGTGGTCCGCACCTTCGCGGTGAACCACCGGCTCACCTACACCCTGCGCTGCGGGAACGAGGCAGGGGGATATCGGCACATCCTGATCCGGCACAAGGGCGACTACGAGCGGCTGGCGGCCGGGACGTTCCAGAACTGGCGCGACATCGCCGACCTCAGCATGGAAACCATCGCCCGTGACCCCGACGTGGCCCTGCCGGCACGCAACGGCAAGGCGTGCCTGTCGCGAGTGATGTTCTTCCACAACCTGCGGACGAACCAACTCGTCCGCCAGCAGATCTTCAGGATGATCGTGGTCGTGGCGACCGGCGACATCGTCACCCTCACCCCGCACTCCGAGCACTGCGAGAGGTAACGTGATCCCCATGGGCGCATTCGACGACGCGGTTGGCGCCATCGTGCGCTACCTCGAGCGGGACGGGCTCACGGTCGAGCGGAGTGGAGGTGGTGACACCTTCGTCGTCCGCTCGGACAACCCCCGCGCGTTCGCCTACGAACCGGTGGTCCGCCTGCCCGAGAGGTGGCTCCGGGCGTACCTGGAGGACCTGAGCACGAGCCTGGGCAAGTACGCGGACCCGTCCGCCGAGGCGCTGTCGCTGATGCAGATCAACGTCCTGGAAGCGTTGACGACCGACCACGACGGCCACGGGACCAATTACGCGATGGCGGTGGGGTTCCGGCGCGGCCGCGACGGCCGCCCCGAGTTCTTCGTCGACCAGGACCCGCCCGGCCCCGAGCCCCTCGATCCCGACAGCGGCCCCTACGAGTGGCGGGCCGAGCGGCCCTGAACGCCGCTCAGCCCGGCCGCGGCCGCCGGGGGCCCCGCAGGGTCCGCAGCGTGCGCAGGGCGGACCGGTTGATCAGGACCAGCATCGTCAGGCTGACCAGGTAGGCGAGCGCGCCGACGGCCTGGGAACCCACCATCCGCAGGGTGTCGGCGCCGTTGGCCACGCTCATCCCGACCGCCGCCCCACCGCAGACGACGACAGCGGCCAGGGCGCTGGCCGCCGCAGCAGCAGCCACCCCGCGTGGCGACCGGGTACGGCGGAAGGTCAGCGCCACCAGGAGCAGCGCCGTCGCCGCCACGGCCACCGAGGCCGTGTCCTGCACCGACGCGAGCGCTTTGACCAGGGCGAGGTTCGGGCGTTCCGGGCCCCAGTCGATCCCGACCCGCCACAGCAGGTCCCAGCCCATCGACAGGGCCGGCAGCCCGGCCGCCAGCAGCAGCGCCGTCCGCCGTCCCTGGTCGGCGGCCAGCTCGTCCTGGTAGAGCGGCGCGACGTCGGCGACCGGACCGAACTCGCGGACCGCGCGCCGGGCCGCCTCCCGCGGGTCCATCCCGGCGTGCCGGTAGGCCTCGGCCGCGTCCTGCAGACCCTCGCGGACCTCGCGGACGATGCTGCGCCGGTCCTTGGTCGCCCCGCGGAGCACCCGGTCCAGCTCGGCGACGTGCGCGGCCACCGGATCGGTGGTCGCCGCCGGGGCGCTCACGACGGCTCCGCCGCGGGGCCCGACGGTCGCAGGACCGCCTCGACGACCGAGCTGAACTCGCTCCAGTCGGTCCGTTGCGCGGCCAGCGCGTGCCGTCCGGCGCGGGTCAGCGTGTAGGTCCGGCGCTCGCGGCCGCCCACCGTGCTCCACGACCCGGACAGCCGCCCGGCCCGCTCCAGCCGGCGCAGCGCCGGGTAGACGGTGCCGGTGGGCAGGTCCAGTGCGCCCCCGCTGCGGGCCTGCAGCGCCTCGATGATCGCGTAGCCGTGCCGGGGGCCGTCCTCCAGCACGGAGAGGATCAGCCCGTCCAGGTGGCCGCGCACGGCGTCGGGTCGCACGGGTAGACATCCTACGTAGGGCGGGCATCGGCGCATCGGGTTCGCAGTCAGGGACATCCCTGATCCATGAGTAGGCGCGCTACTTATAGCGTCCCGGTCGTGGACACTCTCACCGCGGCGCCCCGGGTGCGCCGGCCCGTCGTCTCACTGTGGTTGCTGCGATTGGTGCTGACCGGGCACCTGCTCGCCGTGCTGGGCCAGCCGGTGCTGGCCGGCCTGTACCTCACCGGCGACGTGGACGCGATCGCGCTGCACGGGACCGTCGGCAGCCTGCTGGCCGCGGTCGGCCTGGTGATCGGGGCCGTGGCCCTGGCCTACGTCGTGGGCGGGCGCGGTCGGCTCTGGGTGCTGCCGGTGGTCGTGGCGCAGTTCCTGCTCGTCGGGTTCCAGATCGGCATGGGCTACGCCCGCATGATGCAGCTGCACGTTCCGCTGGGCGTCGCGCTCGTGCTGGTGGCGACGCTGCTGACCGCCTGGGCGTGGATGCCGTGCGCGGCGCGACCGCGGGGAGCGCGGCGATGAGGGGCGGGCCGCGGATGTCCCGGCGCGGGTTCCTGGGTCTGCTCGGCGGCGCGGCGGCCGGGGTGGCGCTGGCCGGGTGCGGGATCGGGTCGCCGACCGGCCAGACAGGGGAGCGGCTGGCCAGCGCGGTGCCGCTGCCCGAGCCGTTCCGGGTGCCGCTGCCGGTGCCGCCGACCGCGCGCCCGGCGGGCGTCGACCCGAGCGGGGCCGACCTGTACCGGATCACCCAGCGGGTGGCCGACGCCGAGATCCTGCCCGGCCTGCGCACCCCGGTCCTCGGCTACGACGGGATCTTCCCGGGCCCGACCCTGGACACCCGCCGCGGCCGCCCGGTCGTCGTCGAGCACCGCAACGAGCTGCCGGTGCCGACGGTGGTGCACCTGCACGGCGGGCACACCCCGGCCGAGCACGACGGCTGGCCGCTGGACCTGGTGCTGCCGGTCGGGGAGCGGGCCGCAGCCGCGCACCACGGGATGGTGGGCGACGTCGTCATCGGGCAGCGGGCGCACCACTACCCGATGGACCAGCGCGCGGCCACGCTCTGGTACCACGACCACCGGATGGACTTCACCGGCCCGGCCGTCTACCGCGGGCTGGCCGGCTTCCACCTGATCCGCGACGACGAGGAGGACGCGCTCGGCCTGCCCCGCGGCGACCGCGAGCTGCCGCTGATGATCTGCGACCGCTCCTTCGCCGCGGACGGCTCGTTCGCCTACCCGGGCCTGGACCGGTCGATGCGCACCCTGCCCGGGGTGGAGGCGGACTGGATGGAGGGCGTGCTCGGCGACGTGGTGCTGGTCAACGGCGCACCGTGGCCGGTGCACGAGGTCGACGCGGCCCGCTACCGGCTGCGGCTGCTCAACGCGGCCAACGCCCGCCGGTTCCAGGTCGCGCTGGCGGTGCCCGGCGCCGCGAACCTGCCGATCCGCCAGATCGGCTCGGACGGCGGCCTGCTGGCCGCCCCGGTGGTGCACGACTCGCTGCTGATGACGCCCGGCGAGCGGTTCGACGTCGTCGTCGACTTCTCGGTGCTGCCGCTCGGCACCGAGGTGACCATGATCAACATCCTGGGTTCGGGCGGCACCGCGGACGTGATGCGCTTCCGGGTGGTCCGCAGCGCACCGGACGACAGCCGGGTCCCCGACCGGCTGTCCGAGGTCGAGCCGCTGGTGGTGCCGGCCGGGGCGACCGTGCGGACCTTCGAGTTCCGCCGCGGCGCGGTCGGCGGGCACGCCGGCTGGACGATCAACGGCGAGTCGTTCGACCCGGACCGCTCGCTGGCCGACATCCCGCTGGGCGAGGTGGAGCGCTGGCGGTTCCACACCGACGTGCACCACCCCGTGCACGTCCACCTGGACCCGTTCCAGGTGCTCAACCGCTCCGGCCGCGACCCGGCGCCCGCCGACGTCGGCTGGAAGGACACCGTGGACCTGCCCCCGTCCCAGGTCGTGGAGGTGGCCGTGCGGTTCGCCGACCACGCCGGTCGGTTCGTCATGCACTGCCACAACCTCGAGCACGAGGACATGGCGATGATGGCCACCATCCGGACCGTCTGAACCCCACCGCACCGAGCAGACCAACCGCGCCGGCTCACTGGACCGCCTGCACGCTCCGACCGACGGACGCGCGGGTCGGGCCGCGCTGCCCTAGCGTCGGGCGCATGGCGGAGCGCACGGGGTGTGTCGTGGTCGGTGGCGGTCCGGGCGGGGTGCTGCTGGCGTACCTGCTGGCCCGCGGTGGGGTGGCGGTGACGGTGCTGGAGTCGCGCGGCGACTTCGACCGCCGCTTCCGCGGCGACAGCATCGCCCCGGCGGTGCTCGACCACCTGCACCTGCTCGGGCTGGCCGAGCCGCTGCTGGCGGAGATCCCGCACGCCCGCGCGGACGCCTTCGTGTGGAACACCCCCGACCGCCGCTACGTGCTGGCCGACTACCGCAGCGCCAGCCGGCGCTTCCCGTACTACGCGCTGGTGCCGCAGGCCCGGTTCCTGCCCTGGCTGGTCGAGCGGGCGGCGGCCTACCCGGGCTTCGAGGTGCGGATGGGCGCCCGGGTCGGCGACCTGGTCCGGGACACCGACGGCCGGGTCGTCGGGGTCGAGTACCGCACCGGCACCACCGGGCACCGGCTGCACGCCGACCTGGTGGTGGGCGCCGACGGGCGCAGCTCCAAGGTCCGGACGCTGTCCGGGCTGGCGGTCACCCAGCTCAGCTCCAGCATCGACGTCTGCTGGCTGGAGGTGCCGCGGCGGGCCGACGACCCGGACCTGTCCGGGCTCGAACTGATCACCGAGCCCGGCGCGAACCTGGCCGTGCTCGGCCAGGGCGGCGGCTGGCAGATCGGATTCATGATCGTCGCCGACACCTTCGGCGAGGTCCGGGCCCGTGGTGCGGAGCCGTTGCGCGCCCTGCTGCGCCGCCGGTTGCCCTGGCTCGGTGACCGGGTCGACCTGCTCACCGGCGTCGACGTCCTCGCCCTGCTGCCGATCCGGATCACCCGCACCGACCCGTGGAGCGCGCCCGGGCTGCTGCTCGTCGGCGACGCCGCGCACGTGATCTCCCCGGTCGGTGGGAACGGCATCAACTTCGCCATGGTCGACGCGGCCGAGGCGGCCAACCGGCTGGTCGGGCCGCTGACCGCCACCCCGGTCGACCCGTCCGCCGTGGACGCGGCGACCGCCGAGGTCGAGCGGGTGCGCCGGCCCAAGGTCGACCGCGACCAGGCCGTGCAGGTGCGGGTGGAGGCGGCCACCGCGCGCCGCCTGGCCGAGGCCACCGACCCCCGCCCGGTGGCCGCGCTGCGGGTGCTGTCCTCGGTCCCCGGGTTCGCCCGCTGGTCGGCCCGCCGCGCGGCGCGCGCCCTCGCCATCCCCGCGCCGGTCCCGCAGATCCTGGACGCCGAGGGCGCCGCCGTCCGGTAGCCCGACCACGCGCCGGCCCGCCCCGCGAGGTGAGCACCGGTTGCGGCGCGGGAACCGCGTCAGCGCGGTGTCCCCGCCGCAACCGGTGATCTCGTCCGCTAGGACTGCACGACGACCCGCCTACTCCGCTACGACGAGGTGAGCTGGGCGCCGTAGGCCTCGATGGTGGCGTCCACGTCGTCGTGCATGGCGTACACGGCGAACTGGTCGACCCCCAGATCGCGCAGCTGGGCCAGCTTCTCCCGGTGCGCCGCCACCGGCCCGAGCAGGCAGAACCGGTCGATCACCTCGTCGGGGACGAAGTCGGTGGAGCGGTTGCCGGTCCGGCCGTGGTGGCTGTAGTCGTAGCCGTCCCGGCCCTGGATGTAGCCGGTCAGCTCGGCCGGCACCGCCGCGGACGCCTCGCCGTAGCGGGTCACCAGGTCGGCCACGTGGTTGCCGACCATCCCGCCGAACCAGCGGCACTGGTCGCGGGCGTGGGCGAGGTCGTCACCGACGTAGGCGGGGGCGGCCACGCACATGGTGATCGACGCCGGGTCGCGGCCGGCGGCCTCGGCCGCCGCGCGCACCGACTTGATCGTCCACTCCACCAGGTACGGGTCGGCCAGCTGCAGGATGAACCCGTCGGCGACCCGCCCGACCAGGTCCAGCGCCCTGGGCCCGTACCCGGCCATCCACACCGGCAGCGACGCGCCCGGCCGCACCCAGGGGACCTGCACGGTCGTGCCCTCGACGTCCACCGGGCGGCCCTCGGCCAGCTCGCGGATCGACCCGATCGCCGACTCCAGCCGGGCCAGCGTGGTCGGCTTGCGGCCCTGCACCCGCACCGCGGAGTCGCCGCGGCCGATCCCGCAGATCGTCCGGTTGCCGAACATGTCGTTCAGCGTGGCGTGCAGCGAGGCGATGACCGTCCAGTCCCGGGTGGCCGGGTTGGTCACCATCGGCCCGACCACCAGCCGCGAGGTCCGCTCCAGGATCCGCGGGTAGATCACGTACGGCTCCTGCCAGAGCACGTGCGAGTCGAACGTCCAGCCGTGGCTGAACCCCAGCTCCTCGGCCCGGACCATCCGGTCCACCAGGGCCTGCGCCGGCGGGTCGGTCTGCAGGACCAGTCCGATGTCCATCCCCGTCACCGGCCCGTCACCGCAGGTACTGGCAGGTCGAGCGGCTCTGGAACGCGCCGTCGCCGGCCTTGCCCAGGTACTCGCCGCGGTCCACGATCACCCGGCCGCGGGACAGCACGGTGGCCACCCTGCCGGTGGTCTCCCGGCCCTCGTAGCAGGAGTAGTCCACGGCCATGTGGTGGGTCGAGGCCGAGTGCACCTGGGTGGAGGTCGGGTCGTAGAGCACGATGTCGGCGTCCGCGCCCGGGGCGATGGTGCCCTTGCGGGGGTAGAGCCCGAACATCTTCGCCGGGGTGGCGCAGGCGATCTCGATCCACCGCTTGCGCGAGATGCGGCCCTCGACGACGCCCTGGTGCAGCAGGTCCATCCGGGTCTCCACGCCGGGCAGCCCGTTGGGGATCTGGGAGAAGTCGCCGACGCCCATGTCCTTCTGCCCCTTGAAGCAGAACGGGCAGTGGTCGGTGGACACCACCGACAGGTCGTCCGTCCGCAGGCCCCTCCACAGCGCGGCCTGGTGCTCGACCGGGCGCAGCGGCGTCGAGCAGACGTACTTGGCGCCCTCGAACCCGGGCCGGGCCAGGTCGTCGGTGGACAGGAACAGGTACTGCGGGCAGGTCTCGGCGAAGGCGTTGAAGCCCTCGTCGCGGGCCTGGGCGACCTGGGCCAGTGCCTGCGCCGCGGACAGGTGCACGATGTAGACCGGCGCCCCGGCCACCTGGGCCAGCTTGATCGCCCGGTGGGTGGCCTCGGCCTCCAGCAGGGCGTGCCGGACCTCGCCGTGGTAGCGCGGGTCGGTCTGCCCCTTGGCCAGCGCCTGCTCGATGAGCACGTCGATGGCGATGCCGTTCTCGGCGTGCATCATGGTCAGCCCGCCGGTCTCGGCGCCCTTCTGCAGCGCGCGGAGGATCTTGCCGTCGTCGCTGTAGAACACCCCCGGGTAGGCCATGAACAGCTTGAAGCTGGTCACGCCCTCGCCGACGAGCGCCTCCATCTCCTTGAGCGAGGAGTCGTTCACGTCGGCGACGATCATGTGGAACGAGTAGTCGATCGCGCAGTTGCCCGCGGCCTTGGCGTGCCAGGTGTCCAGGCCCTCGCGCAGCGAGCCGCCCATCGACTGGATCGCGAAGTCCACGATCGTGGTGGTGCCGCCCCAGGCCGCGGCCCGGGTGCCGGTCTCGAACGTGTCGGCCGAGCGGGTGCCGCCGAAGGGCATCTCCATGTGGGTGTGCGCGTCCACCCCGCCGGGCACGACGTACTTGCCGGTGGCGTCCAGCACGGTGTCGGCCGTCCAGCCCTCGGCGACCTCGGAGCCGGACGCGGCCAGCGCCACCACCTGCTCGCCGTCGACCATCACGTCCGCGGCGAGCTCGTCGGCGGCGGTGATCACCAGTCCGTTGCGGATCAGGGTGCGGGTCATCGCTCTCCCTCGCTGACGCTCGGTCGGCGATGCCCCGGGCGCTGTGGTGATGATCCGTTCGCGAGCTCACTCATGGGGTGCACTCCTCCAGCGCGGCGACGAGCGCGGCGAGACCCTCCGCGGCCTCGTCGGCGGTGAGGGTCATCGGTGGGGCGATGCGCAGCACGTTGCTGTGCAGCCCGCCCTTGCCGACCAGCAGGCCGCGCCGCCTGGTCGCCTCCAGCACGGCCGCGGCCAGCTCGGGCGCGGGCTCGCCGGGGGTGCCGGCATCGGCGCTGCCCGGCCGGACCAGCTCGACGCCGATCATCAGGCCCTTGCCGCGGACGTCGCCGACGATCGGCGAGCCGAGCTCGCGCAGCCCGGCGAGCAGGCCGGGACCGAGCCGGGCCGCGTTCGCCTGCAGGTCGTGCGCGAGCAGGTAGCGCAGGTTGGCCAGGGCGCCGGCCGAGGTCAGCGGGCTGCCGCCGAACGTCGAGATCGAGTTCGCGCCCAGCGAGTCCATGATCTCCGCGCGGGCGATCACCCCGCCCATGGACAACCCGTTCCCGACGCCCTTGGCGAAGGTGACGACGTCCGGCACGAAGCCGTGCGCCTGCCAGCCCCAGAAGTGCTCGCCGGTGCGGCCCCAGCCGGTCTGCACCTCGTCGGCGATGATCAGGATGCCGCGCTCGTGCAGCACCTCGGCGAACGCGCCGAGCAGCCCGTCCGGGCCGGAGGTGAACCCGCCCACGCCCTGGATCGGCTCGGCGATCAGCGCCGCGACGTCCCCGCCGGCCTGGTCGAGCACCTCGCGCAGGTCGGCCACGCAGGCCGCGATGTACTCGCCGTCGGAGAGCCCGGCGAACGGCGAGCGGTACTGCTGGCCGCCGTGCACGTAGTAGGTCTGGAACGGCGACAGCGACGTCGGTGACCACGAGCTGTTGCCGGTGATCGCGATGGTGGAGAACGACCGGCCGTGGTAGCTGTTGCGCAGCGCCAGGATCTGGTTGGACCGGCGCAGCGACGACGCCAGCAGCAGCGCCGCGTCGTTGGCCTCGGTGCCGCTGGTGGTCAGGAAGACCTTGGCGTCCGGGATGTCGGAGACCGCGGCGATCTGCTCGGCCAGCTCCACCATCGGCCGGTTCAGGTACAGCGTCGAGCTGTGGATGATCCTCCCGGCCTGCCCGGCCACGGCCTCGGTGACCTCGGGCAGCGCGTGCGCGGTCATCGTGGTCAGGATGCCGCCGAAGAAGTCCAGGTAGCGGACGCCGTCGGCGTCCCAGACGTGGCGGCCCTCGCCGCGCTCGATCTCGATCGGCTCGTCGTAGAACAGCGCCAGCCAGGACGGCAGGACCGCGCGGGTGCGCTTGAGCAGCTCACCCGGCACCGGTCCGTCCACGCGCTCGCCGCTCATGACTGCACCAGCGGCCCGTAGGCCTCCGGGCGGCGGTCGCGGTAGAACGCCCAGGTCTGCCGGACCTCGTCGATCAGGCCCAGGTCCAGGTCGCGGACCAGCAGCTCCTCGTCGGTGCCCGAGGCGGTCTCGCCGACGAACTGCCCGCGCGGGTCGACGAAGTAGCTGGTGCCGTAGAAGTCGTTGTCGCCGTACTCCTCGACGCCGACCCGGTTGATCGCGGCGATGAAGTACTCGTTGGCCACCGCGGCCGCCGGCTGCTCCAGCTTCCACAGGTAGGACGACAGGCTGCGGCTGGTGGCGCTGGGGTTGAACACGATCTGCGCGCCGGCCAGGCCGAGCGCCCGCCAGCCCTCCGGGAAGTGCCGGTCGTAGCAGATGTAGACCCCGACCTTGCCGACCGCGGTGTCGAACACCGGCCAGCCCAGGTTGCCCGGCTTGAAGTAGTACTTCTCCCAGAAGCCCTTGACCTGCGGGATGTGGTGCTTGCGGTACTTGCCCAGGTAGCTGCCGTCGGCGTCGATGACCGCGGCGGTGTTGTAGTAGTTGCCGGCGCTCTCCACCTCGAAGACCGGCACGACCAGGACCATCCCGGTCTCCTCGGCCAGCGCCTGCATCCGCTGCACGGTCGGGCCGTCGGGCACCGGCTCGGCCCAGCGGTAGTGCTCGGCCTCCTGCACCTGGCAGAAGTAGGGCGCGTTGAAGACCTCCTGGAAGCCCATCACCCGCGCGCCCTGCTCGGCGGCGCTGCGCGCGTAGGACTCGTGCACCTCGATCATCGACGCGGTGTCGCCGGTCCACTTGGCCTGCAGGATGGCCGCCCGGACCACCCCCGCTCCCGGGTCGCTCATGTCGCTGTCCTCCGATGCTGCGCGGGAAAGGCCCACCGTGATCCGCCGGGCGGCCGACCGCAAGACCCCCGGCGCCCCGGACACCTGCTCGTCACACGAACGGTCGCCATGGCCCCCGCCGACGGGTTGGCGGGATCACGCCGCGCCCACTACCCCGGCACCGTATGGAAGCGGCACCGGGCGTGACCTAGGGTCGCCCGGGACCGGGGTCGTCACCGGGAGGGGTGGGCGTGGGCGGATTTTCGGCGGTGCTGGCGCTGGCCTGCCTCGCGGTCGCCGCGCTGCACCTGGTCCGGCTGGCCGGGCCGGGCCGGGCGCTCGGCGACGTCCCCGGCGGCCCCGCGGGCGAGCTCTCGCACGCCACCATGGGGCTGGGCACGGCGGCCATGTTCGCCCCGCTGCTCGACCCGGTCCCGGCCGCGGTGTGGACGGTCGCATTCCTGGCGTGCGGCGCCTGGTTCGCGGCGGTCGCGCTGCGCGCCGGGTCCTTCGCCGGGGACGCCGGCCACCACGTCGTGGGCAGCGCGACGATGCTGTTCATGCTGCTCACCGGGCCCGGCGGCGACGCGGTCGACGGCCCGGCCGCGGCCGGGCACGCCCACCACGCCGGTGGCGGCGGGAGCCTCGGGTGGGTCTCGCTGGTCGCGATCGTGCTGGCCGGCTACTTCGCCTGGCACGTCCTGCGCTGCTCGGACCGGCTGCGGGTGTCCCATCCGCGCGACCCCGGTCCCGGCCCGACCGCCGGCGGCACCGCGGTCGCGACCCGGCCGGTCGGGCTGCTCCGCTCGACGCGCACGGCCGCCTGGGCGCACGTGGTGATGGCCGTGGCGATGACGGTCATGCTGCTGGCGATGGTCTGAGCCGCTGACGTGGACCGGCCACCGGTCCGGGTCCGACCTCCCGGGCTCCCCGCGGTACCGCCGCGGGCGCTGCGCGCCGGGCTGGCTGCGGCGCTCGCCGTGGTCACCGCCTGCGCGGCGCACTCGGTCGGCAACGGGCCGGTCGACGCGGCCGGTGCGGCCTGGGCGTTCGTCGCGCTGATCGGCCCGGCCTGGTGGCTGGCCCGCCGCGAGCGCGGCTGGGCAGCGCTCGCGCTGACCCAGCTCGGCGCCCAGCAGGTGGTCCACGTCGCGCTGGCCGCCGCCGCCGACCACGCCCACCACGTCGGCCTCGGTGCCGACCTCATGCTCTACGCCCACCTGGCCGCGGCCGCGCTGACCGGCGCCTGGCTGCGCTGGGGCGAGCGCCGGGCCTGGGCGGCGGTGCGCCGGTACCTGCTGGTCACACCGGTGCCCGTGGCCGTCCCGGCGACCGGGCCCGCCCTCGCCATCGAACCGCGGGAGCCCGCCCGCCCGACCGGGGCGCGGCTGCTGCGGCACGCCGTGGCCCGGCGCGGCCCACCGCTCCCCGCCTGACCTCCTCCCGGACGCGACCGAACCGCGTCCGGCCCCTCGGCGCGCTGCGCCGCCGCCATCCCGCCCGGCCCCACGCCGGCGCTCCCCACCCGGCCCGCCCCGCTCCGGGGACGTCCGCTGCCGTTGCGCGGGCGTCCGACCGGAGCCGGTCCGGGCGCGGCCGGGCTCCGACGACCACCACTGGAGATCCGCATGACCACGACCGCCGGGCCACCGGACGCCCCCACCGACGCCCCGAGCCCCGCCCCGAGCCCTACCCCGAGCGTCAGCCCGACCCCACCGGCGACCCCCGGGCTGTGGGCGCAACTGCGCCCGCTGGTGCTGCGCCTGCACTTCTGCGCCGGGCTGCTGGTCGCCAGCCTGACCGGGCTGGCCTACGTGTTCAGCCCGCAGCTGTCCGACGTCGTGCACGGCGACCAGTTGCTCGCCCCCGACCCCGGCGCGCCGCCCCGCCCGCTCGACGAGCAGGTCGCCGCGGCCGTCGCCGCGCTGCCCGAGGGCACGCTGAGCGGCGTCGCCGTCCCGGTCGACCCGACCCGCACCACCGCCGTCACCTTCGACGTCGCCGGGCTCGCCGACGGCGTCCAGCGCACGGTGTACGTCGATCCGGCATCGGCGCGGGTGCTCGGCACCCTCGACACCTGGTTCGGCTACCCGCCGCTGCGGTCCACGCTGGACAACCTGCACCGGCACCTGCTGCTCGGCGAGCCGGGCCGGATCTACTCCGAGATGGCGGCCAGCTGGCTGCCGGTGCTGGTGGTCGGCGGGCTCGCGCTGTGGATCGGCCGGCACCGGGCCCGGCGCCGCGACCTCCTGCTGCCGCCGGTGCCGGCCAGGCCCGGGCGCGCGCGCATCCGCGGCTGGCACGCGGTGACCGCCCTCTGGCTGACCGTCGGCCTGGCCTTCCTCAGCGTCACCGGCCTGACCTGGTCGACCTACGCGGGTGAGCGGTTCCAGGCCGTGGTGACCGCGCTGGACGGCTCGACCCCGGGCCTGTCGGTGGAGACCGTGCCCGTCCCACCGGGGACGGCCCCGATCGGCGTCGGGGAGGTGGTCGACCGGGCCCGGGAGGCCGGGCTGGTCGACCGCCTCGCGGTGTCCGTGCCGGCCGCTGCGGACGCCCCGTACACCGTCGCCGAGGACGCCGACGGGCTGCCGGTGCAGCGCGACGAGGTCGCCATCGACCCCTACACCGGCGCCGTCGTGGAGACCGTGCGCTGGGACGACTACCCGGTGCTGGCCCAGCTGACCAGCCTCGGCATCTCCGCGCACATGGGCCTGCTGTTCGGCCTGGCCAACCAGCTGCTGCTCGCCGCGCTCGCCGTCGGCCTGCTCTGCGTGCTGTTCTGGGGCTACCGGATGGCCTGGTTGCGCCGCCCGACCCGGACCGGTGCCCGGCTGGCCGCACCGGCCCCGCGGGGCACGATCCGGGCGCTGAGCCAGCCGGCCGCGTTCGCGGTCGTGCTGGTGGCGGTGGCGGCGGGCTGGCTGATGCCGGTGTTCGGGCTGAGCCTGCTGGCCTTCGTCCTGGTCGACGCCGCCCTCGGCGCCCTGGCCCACCGCCGCACCTGAGCTCGTGAGTGAGTTTCATGCCTCTGGGCATGGAACTCACTCACGACCCTCAGCCGAACCGCTCGAACAGGTCGGCCACCAGCAGCACCACGAACAACGCCGCGGCCACGGCCAGCATGGTGTTGGACAGCCAGCCCGACCGGTAGTCCCGCTCGATCCGCTTCGAGTTCAGCAGCACCAGCAGCGTCCCGCCGAGGAACGGCATGAACGCGGCGCCGAGCACGCCGTAGACCAGGGTCACCGCGAACGGGCGGTCCAGGAACAGCAGCGCCATCGGCGGCAGGGTCAACCAGATCAGGTAGGCCCGGAAGGCGGGGCTGCGCTCGGCCGCGCGGGCGTGGTAGCTGTGCTCGTCCTGGACCGGGTCGGCTCCCCGGCCGGTGGCCGGGCCGTCGACCGGGCGGTCGACGGCGTGGTCCGCGGCGACGGCCCGGGCCCCGTGCGGCAGCCGGATGATCCGGGTCCAGTCTGCGAACAGCAGGCTGACCCCGTTCCACACGCCGAGCAGCGAGGTGGCGCTGACCGCCAGGAACCCGACCAGGAACACGATCCGCGACCACTCGCCGTAGCGGGCGCCGAGCTCGTCGCCCAGGGTGAGCAGGCCGGAGTCGGACTGGGTGATGTCCTGCCCGACCAGGATCTCGGCGCCGACCACCAGCATGGCCACCACGAAGATCCCGGTGAGCAGGTAGCCGACGGCGTTGTCCAGCCGCATCATCGACAGCCACCCGGTGCCCCGCCAGCCCTTGGCCAGCATCCAGTAGCCGTAGGCGCCGAGCGTGATGGTGCCGCCGACGCCGCCGACCAGCCCGAGCACGTAGATGACCGAGCCCGCCGGCAGCCGGGGCACCAGACCGGCGGCCAGGTCGACCAGGTTCGGTCGGACCAGCACCGCGGTCAGGATCACCGAGACGAACATGACCCCGGTGAGCACCACCATGAGCTTCTCGAAGCCGGCGTAGCGCTGCATCCAGACCAGGGCCAGCCCGAGCACGCCGGCGATCATCGCCCAGTACCGCACGTCCAGCACCGGGAACAGGGCGTTGAGCGGCAGCCCGACGGCCGACATCGCGGTGGCCCCGTACACCGCACCCCAGATGACGATGTAGACGCCGAAGAACACCGTCGCCCAGCGGCCCAGCCGCCGCCAGCCGTCCAGCAGGGTGCTGCCGGACGCCAGGTGCCAGCGCCCGACCCCCTCGGCCAACGCCAGTTTGAGCACCGTGCCCAGGACCGCCGCCCAGAGCAGCACGGTGCCGAACTGCGCGCCGGCGACCATGGTGGCCACCAGGTCGCCGGCCCCGACGCCGGTGGCCGCGGCCAGCAGGCCCGGTCCGACGTGCCGGAGCCGGGACCGGGTCCCGGTCGGTGGGGCCGTGGTGTCGGCGGGGCTACCGGGTTCGGTCATGTCGCGCTCCTCGACTGGGAAGATCGCTCGGCTTGCCGACGGTAAGGCCCGGCACACCGGTTCGCAGGGTCCGAGTGGCCTCATCCGTGGCCGAGCGGCTCGGAACAGTTGGCGCGGTCGTCGGGAGATGTCGCATCGAGCGCGGGGCTCGTCCAGGTGGCGGCAGGGTCCGGACGGGTGTGGTCGGCCGCTCGACCGAGCCGGATGCCCGTCCGGCGTGCGACCCTTGCCCGAGCGGGACTCACGTGCTGGGCCGCGGGACCGGGCAACTAGATTCACCCGGGCAAGCGGACGGGAACGGTTCAGGGGGAGCGCGGAGCATGGCGAGCATCGAAGAGGTCCGGGCCGGTATCGCGCTGGCGAACGACAAGGCCTCGGAGAGCATCGGGGCGCTGCAGCAGGCGCACTCCTCGCTGGAGCAGGCCCAGGGCGCGCTGCTGCGGGCCACCGAGGGCAGCGCGCAGGCCGACGCGTCGGAGGCCAACGGGCTGCTGGCCCAGGCGGTCGGCAGCATCCAGGAGGTCCAGCAGGCCGTGGCAGCGGCGATCCAGGCCTCCGAAGGAGTCGCGAACCGGTTGTGAGCGACTCCCTCACCGAGGTCCGCCAGCTGCTCGCCGGGGTGGCCGAGCAGCTCGGCTCCGCCTACCAGCACGCCGGGCTGGCCCGGTCCCGGATCGCCGCCGCGGTGCAGGTGCTCGACGGCCTGGACCGCGGGCACCCCGAGCCGCTGGTGCCCCCGGAGCTGCGCAAGGCCGCCGAGGAGCTCGACCGAGGCCTGACGCTGATCAGCGGAGGGGTGGCCGCCGTCGCCGACATCGACGCGCGGTTGTAGGGGCGCGCCGTGGTCAGTCGCAGGCAGGAACGCATCCTGGCGGCGTTCGAGGCCCTCAGCGACGCCGTCGCCCGGGCCCTGGGCGCCGCCGACGGCGCCCGCGACGCCGCGGTGCGCGCGCACGCCGAGACGATGGCCGAGATGTGGCTGCGCACCGACGGCCTGGACTCGGTGCGCGCCGACCCGGCGCTGCGCGCGCTGCTGACCAACCCCCAGCTCGCCGACGTCGTCCAGCGGGTGGACGCGGACCGCACCGCGGCGTTCACCGGGTGGCTGGACCGCGGCCCGGCGCAGCTGGCCGGGTTGCTGGAGATCGCCGCGCCGGGCGCGGCCGGCGGCCCGGCGCACGAGTGGCTGGGTTCGGTCGGCGAGATCGACGGGGCCGGCCCGGTGCCGACGCTGTGGCACGT
>DASQMQ010000406.1:0-10227 GCA_035645455.1 Pseudonocardia sp. | reverse complement strand
GCCGCCCGCGCCGCCGCGCACGCCAGGTCGAGCTCGGGGGCGGAGACCTCGTAGTCGCCCGCCAACGAGGCGTGCGAGGCGTCGAGCAGCGGGCCGATGTCGCCGATCCGGCCGGCGTCGAGCAGGGCGACGGTCTCCCGCACCCGGGCGATCTCGGTGATGACGTGCCGGGCCCGCCGGGCCAGTTCCGGGTCGAGCCCGGCGAGGGCGGGCAGCTCGACCTCGCGCAGGCTGGGCACGCCGAGCGCGGCGGCGGCCCGCTCGACCGCGGCGCGCCGGTTGCCGTACTGGCCGTCGGCCAGCCGGTGGCGGACCCGGGTGTCCAGGACCAGCACCCGCAGCCCGGCCGCGGCCGGGTCGAACGGCACCTGCCGGGTGGCGCCGTCGTGGGTGTCGAGCAGCAGCGCGTGCCCGGCCGTGGCCAGCAGCGCCACCGCCTGGTCCATGCCGCCGGTGGCCGCGCCGACCACCTCGTTCTCGGCCCGCACGCAGGCCGCGGCCAGTTCCTGGCGCCCGGTGGTGGACCCGCCCAGCCCCAGGTCGAACAGGTCGTCGGCGGCCAGCGCGGTGGCGCACTCGACCGCGGCCGACGACGACAGCCCGGCGCCCAGCGGGACGGTGTCGGTGACCAGCAGGTCCAGCCCGCGCACCGGGTGCCCGGCGGCGCGCAGCGCCCAGAGCACCCCGGCGGCGTACCCGCCCCAGCCCGCCGGCGAGCCGGGGCCCACGGCGTCCAGGTCCACGTCGAGCGCTTCCTCCTCGGACAGGCTGCGCAACCGCAGGACGGTGTCCTCGCGGGCCGCCGCGGCCACCACGGTGCGCTGGGCGATGGCGAACGGCAGGCAGAGCCCGTCGGCGTAGTCGACGTGCTCGCCGATCAGGTTGACCCGCCCCGGCGCCGCCCAGTGCCCGGTCGGCTCGCGGCCGAACGCCGCGTCGAACCCCGTACCGGATCCTGCGCCGAACCCCGTGCCGACCGCCCCGCTCACAGCGTCTCCGTCCTGTCCCGGATCACCGCGGCACTCCGCGCGGCGACGGTGACGCTACCGCCCGCGGACGTCCCCGGGCCGGAACCGGCCAGCAGGTCGACCCCCTCGGTCGGCACGACGACCGGGGCGTCGGTCGGGTTGAGCACGAACAGGTACCGGCCGCGGCGGACCAGCTCCACCCCGGGCGCCGGCACCGGCTCCCGGGTCACGCCGGCCTCCCGGGTGATCCGGTCGGCCAGCGCGGCGGTGCCGGCGTCGTCGAGGCGGGTGGCGACGTACCAGGCCGCACCGGCGCCGTCGGCGCGCCGGGTGAGGGCCGGGCCGCCGGGGCGCGGGCCGTCGGCGAAGCGCGCCAGCACCTCGGCGTCGGGGGCGCGCACCAGCTCGGTCCACAGATCGGCCCGGCTGCCGTCGTCCAGGGCGACCGACTGCCCGTCCAGCAGCGGCGCGAACTCCTCGACGCGCACCCCGAGCAGCTCGCGGAACGCGCCCGGGTAGCCGCCCAGCCGGACGTGGTCGTGCTCGTCGACGATCCCGGAGAAGTAGGTGACCAGCGCATGCCCACCACCGCGCACGTACTGCGCCAGCGCGGCCGCGGCGGCGTCGGTGCACAGGTAGAGCGTCGGGACCACCACCAGCCGGTAGCCCGACAGGTCCGACTCCGGGTGCACGACGTCGGCGGTGGCGCCCAGGCCGGTCAGCGCGCGGTGCCAGCGGTGCGCGGCGTCGAGGTAGCGCAGGCTGCTGCTGGGGTGCGATCCCAGGTCGCAGGCCCACCAGGCGTCCCAGTCGAACAGCACGGCGACGTCGGCGCGCACCGGGCTGCCGGCCACCTCACCGAGCGCGCCCAGCGCCGCGCCCAGCGCCTCGACCTCGGCGAACCGCTCGGAGTCCGGCCCGGCGTGCGGCACCAGCGCGGAGTGGAACTTCTCCGCCCCGGCCGCCGAGGCGCGCCACTGGAAGAACCCGACCGCGTCCGCCCCGCGGGCCACGTGCCGCAGCGAGTCGACCAGCAGCTCGCCGGGCCGCTTGGCCACGTTCACCGGCTGCCAGTTCACCGCCGAGGTGGCCGACTCCATCAGCAGCCAGGGCCGGCCGCCGGCCACCCCGCGGGTGAGGTCGTCGGTGAACGCCTGCTCGGCCCGCGGGTGGGCCAGCCGGTGGTCCAGGTAGTGGTCCTGGGAGACCACGTCCTGATCCGGAGCCCAGCGGAAGTAGTCCTGCTCGGACTGGTGCGCGGCGACCATGAAGTTCGTGGTGACCGGCACGCCCGGGGACAGCTCGGCGAGCACCGCCTTCTCGGCGCGGTGGTGCTCCAGCAGCGCGTCGGAGCTGAACCGGGCGAAGTCCAGCTGCTGGGTCGGGTTGGCGGCGGCCGGGGTGATCCGCGGGGGCAGCACCTGCTCGAACGCGGTGTAGTGCTGCGACCAGAACGCGGTGCCCCACACCCGGTTCAGCTCGTCGACGGTGCCGTAGCGCCCGGCCAGCCAGGTCCGGAACGCCGTCGCGCTGACGTCGCACCAGCAGCGCCCGTTGTGGCAGCCCAGCTCGTTGCTGACGTGCCAGAGCCGCACGGCCGGGTGCCCGCCGTAGCGCCGGGCCATGGCGGCGACCAGCCGCAGCGCGTGCTCGCGGAACACCGGCGAGCTGGGGCACCAGGACTGCCGGCTGCCCGGCCACAGCGTCCGGCCGTCCGCGTCGACCGGCAGGACCTCCGGGTGCGCGGCGGTCAGCCACGGCGGCGCGGCGGCGGTGGCGGTGGCCAGGTCGACCGCGATCCCGGCGCCGTGCAGCAGGTCCAGGACCTCGTCGAACCAGCCGAAGTCGAACCGGCCCGGCTCGGGTTCGAGCAGCGCCCAGGAGAACACCCCCAGCGTGACGAACCCCAGCCCGGCCCGGCGCATCAGCTCGACGTCCTCGCGCCACACCGCGGGCGGCCACTGCTCCGGGTTGTAGTCGCAGCCCAGCGCGATGCCGGAGAACGGGAAGCCGGACACCCTCACCCCTTCGTCGAGTCCCGCGCATCAGAACACAGGTCCGCCCGGTTCCCAGCACCGTCGGGGCCGGTCAGCCGGGCAGCCCCACCGACGGGTCCACGAACTCGTTGGTCATCAGCTGCTCGGGCGTCAACCCGTCCCGGACCGGCAGGTTCTGCCCGGCGAAGACCGGGGTCAGGATCTCGATCATCCGCTGGACCCGGGCCGGGTCCAGGTCGCCCAGCGTCGCGTTCGGCCCGTTGCCGACGATCCCGAGCTCGCGCATGGTGCGGACCGCGTAGTCGGCGAGCCCGGGCGAGTAGCTCCACACCGACGTCTGCTCGGCCTGCACCGCCGCGACGATGACCTCGGTGGTCGGGCCCGGGTCGGCCATGAAGTCCACCCACGCCCGCTGCACCATCGGCACCAGCTCCCGCAGGCACGGCGCCAGGTCCGCGCGCTCGCCCGCGCGGATCGACAGCGCCTGTCCGTAGATCGGGTAGCCGGTCTCGCTGATCAGCTGCAGGTCGATGTCGTAGTCCCGGCCGGCGCCCAGCTCGGTGCGGTAGATGTAGGGCTCGGCGGTGGCGAAACCGCCCTGCGCGACGGCGCCGTCGGAGCTCACCCAGCGCGCCGGGCTGCCGTCGTAGCTGCCGTCGACCTGCTCCGGGCGCAACTGGCCCGAGCCCAGCAGGTACTGCATGTAGGTGTCGGCCTGGTAGTAGAGCACCGGGGTGCCGGCCCGGCCGAGGTCGGCGATCGTCCGCACGTCGGGCTGCCGGGTCCGGTCCCACATGATCATCAACGGGCTGGTCTCCAGCGGAGCCAGCACTGCCAGCGTGCCCAGCTCCGCGGAGTTCTGCACCGCCTCGTCGGTCGAGATCAGCCCGAGGGTGATCGACAGGTCGGTGTGCATCTGCGCGGTGACCTGCTGGAACCCGATGGCCGGGCCGCCGTAGCGGATCTCCAGGTGCACCCCGGCCGGGCTGCCCCGGTCCACCAGCGGACCGCTGACCCGCTTCTGCGCGGTGTCGAACACCGGGGAGTCGCCGAGCAGGCGGAAGTAGCCGCCGTACTCGGCCTCGGCGAACCAGTCGGTCTGGACCACCACCGGGTCCGGGCAGACCCCGGTCAGCGGTCCGCTGGGCGACGGGGCCGTGGCCGGGGCCGGGGCCGGGGCCGGTGGGTCGCCGGACCCGCAGGCCGTGGCGGTCAACGCGGCCGCCAGCAGCAGCGCCGCGACTCGTCGGTTCCCTGGTCGCACGGGGCCTCCTCGGTGACGGGCGGGATCCGGGACGGGGCGCTCAGCCGCGCCGGTCGTAGGCGGTGGCGCCGTGCCAGCCGGTGACCAGCCGGGCCAGCAGTCCGAAGCCGGTGAACACGGCCACTCCGAGCAGGCAGGCCAGGATCGCCGCGCCGAACAGCTGCTCGGACTGCAGCCGGGCCCGGTAGAGGTCGATCAGCACCCCGATGCCCGGCGAGCCCTGCTTGAAGAACAGGTCGCCGACCACCGCGCCGACCACCGCCAGCGTGGCCGCCACCTGCAGGCCGGTCAGGATCGCCGGCATCGCCGCCGGCAGCTGCAGCTTGACCAGCCGGGTCAGCCGGCTCGCCCGGTGCAGCGAGAGCAGGTCGTGCTGACCGGGCTCGGCCGACTGCAGCCCGAACAGGGTGCTGCTGATCACCGGGAACAGCGCGATGGCCACCGTGACGATCAGCCGGCTGGTGAACCCGAAATCGAACCAGAAGCCGATCACCGGCACCAGCGCCAGGGTCGGGACGCACTGCAGCACCACGGCGTAGGGGTACAGGGACCGCTCGATCCAGCGGGCCTGGCTCATCGCCACCCCGATCGCCATGCCCAGCACCGCGGCGATGGCCAGCCCGAGCAGCGCGACCGTGGTCGACAGCAGCAGCGCGTCCAGCAGCACGGCGCGGTTGACCGGATCCAGGAACGCGACCCGCACGACGGCGTCCGGCGGGGGCAGCAGGAACCGCCGCTGCTCGTCCAGCACGACCGTGCTGACGACGTACCAGGCCGCCACGACCAGCACGAACGTGACGGTGGGCGGGAACCAGCCGATCCGCCGGACCGGTCGGGCCGGGACCATCCCGGGTAGCCCCACCGCCCCGGTGACGGCCGGCGGCTCAGCGCCCGTCCCGGCCATCGCCGAACCTCTGGAGATCGCGCACAGTGTCGGTCACGCTACTTCATGGCGCTCCTGCACCCGGTCGGCGAACGCCGCATCGTGCTGGGCGGCTCGGCGCAGCGCCGCCGACACCTGCCCGGCGATCCGGCCGAACTCCGGTTCGAAGCGCAGCGTCGTGGTGCGCGGATACCCGAACGGCACGTCGATCTCGGCCACCACCCGGCCCGGCCGGGGGGACATCACGACTACCCGGGTGGACAGGTACACCGCCTCGGCCACCGAGTGGGTGACGAACAGCCCGCCGAACCGGTGCTCGCCGAACAGCGCGAGCAGCTCGTCGTCGAGGCGTTCGCGGGTCAGCTCGTCCAGGGCCGCGAACGGCTCGTCGAACAGGAACAGCTCGGGGTCGAGCACCAGCGAGCGGGCCAGCGAGGCGCGCATCCGCATCCCGCCGGACAGCGCCGCCGGCCGCGCGTCGGCGAACCCGGCCAGCCCGACCAGTTCCAGCGCCTCGTCGACCCGGCGGCGGCGCTCGGCCCGGGGCATGCGCTCCAGCTCGGCGCCCAGTTCCACATTGCGCCGCACCGACCGCCACGGCAGCAGCGTCGGGTCCTGGAAGACGTAGCCGATGCGCCGGGTGCGCGCGACCACCGTGCCGGACGACGGCGCGGACAGTCCGGAGGCCAGCCGCAGCAGCGTGCTCTTCCCGCACCCGGACGGCCCGACCACGGTGACGAACTCCCCCCGGCCCAACCGGAGGTCGACGTCCCGCAGGGCGGCGGTGCCGTCCGGGAACACCCGCCCGGCGCCCGAGACCTCCAGCAGCGGGTGTCGCGAACCGGTCATCGACGGTCCGGACGCCACCATGGCCGAAACGATATCCCGCCCGGCCGCGACCTGACCCCCATCGTGTCATCAAGCAACAGCGCTCGGTCAGCGATCATTGACTCGCGACCGCGCGTCCCGCGCGTCGGCTCCGGACAGGCGAGGACGGTGGACATGGCCAAGGCACCCGCTCCCGGCCGGCTGAGGCGCACCCTCGCCGCGGTGGTGGTACTCGCGGTCGTCACGAGCTGCGCGACCGGAGTGCCAGCGGCCTCGGCGCCGCAGCCGGTCAACCCGGCCCCGGTCGTGGTGGAGGCCCCGGTGCTGGGGCCGGCGGACCCGGTGCCGGTGCCGACCGACCCCCCGGTGCTGACGATCACCGGCCGGATCGGCGCCACCAACGGGGCCAACGCCCTGAGCCTGGACCCGGCCACCCTGGACCGGCTGGGCCGGATGCGGGTCACGGTGTTCGAGCCGTGGATCAAGCAGACGATGAACTTCCAGGGGGTCTGGCTGTCGGACCTGCTCGAGCTGGCCCGCCCGGACCCGGCGGCGCGCACCCTGCACCTCACCGCCCTCGACGACTACAAGATCGACCTGGCCGTGGCCGACGTGCGGGCCGGCGGGGTGCTGCTGGCCACCCGGACCGGGGACGGCGCTCCGATCGGGGTCGAGGACGGCGGGCCGATCCGGATCGTGTACGCCGGCGGGGTCCGGGCCGGCGCCAGCGCGGACCAGTGGATCTGGAGCCTCGCCTCGATCGACGTCAGATGAGGGGGTTCGAGTCGTTGCGCTGGTCCCGGCGGTGGACCCAGCGGGCGATCGCCGCCGCGGTGGCCGCCGCGACGATCGGTACGGTGTCCGTGGTCGGGGTGAACGCGCTGCTGCTCGGCGAGGTCAACGGCCAGGTCGAGACGGCCCAGTCGCAGTCGCTGAACCTGTCCAACGCGCTGCGCGAGACCCTGCTGCTGCAGCAGCAGGTCACCGAGTTCGGCGAGACGTCCGACGCCGCGGACATCCGGTTGCAGCGCGGGCTGCTGCTGAGGCAGCTCACGGTCAGCACGGCGTCGTACCCGGAGGGGGCGCCGGAGCAGCGCGAGCTGCTCGAGGTCCGGACGGCGCTGGAGGGCTTCCCGTGGGAGCGGATGGAGGCGCTGAGCGGGCGCGGGGAACCGCTGCGCCCGCTGGCCATCGCGATGGCGTCGCAGGCCGAGAAGCGCATCAACGCGCTGCACGTGGCCCAGGAGAAGCAGTTCTACACCGCCACCACCGCCTCGCTGGCCGCCGCCCAGACCGGCCAGGTGGGATCGGCGGTGCTGGTGGTGGTGGTGCTGGTGCTCGGCTGGATCGGGCTGGCGAGCGTGACCCGGCGCAGCCGCAACGAGCGGGTCGTGGCCTTCGACCGGCTGCAGCAGGAGGTCATGGAGAAGCGGGCCGCCGAGCAGATGCTGATCCACCAGGCCCACCACGACCCGCTCACCACGTTGCCCAACCGGGCGCTGCTGCTGGAGCGGCTGCGCGACGCGCTGCGCGCCGAGCCGGCCGCGGTGTCCGTGCTGCTGATCGACCTGGACGGGTTCAAGCAGGTCAACGACACCCTCGGGCACCCGGTCGGGGACCAGTTGCTGGAGATGGCCGCGCAGCGGCTCAAGGGCTGCCTGCGCGACGGGGACACCGCGTCCCGGCTGGGTGGCGACGAGTTCGCGGTGCTGACCTCGTCGCAGGATGCCACCGATCCCGGCCCCACGGGCCCCGCCGACCCGGCCGCGACCGCCGCGGTGGGCAGCGCCTTGGCCGTCGGCAGGCGGATCGGGGAGGTGCTCAGCGGGCCCTACCCGCTGGCCGGCCGGGAGGTGCGGGTGACGGCCAGCATCGGCGTCCGGCGGGGCGCGCCCGGGGAGACCGCGGAGGACCTGCTGCGCGACGCCGACATCGCCATGTACGCGGCGAAGAACACCGGCAAGGGCCGGGTCGAGGTGTTCGATCCGGAGATGCGGGCCCAGGTGTCCCAGCGCACCACCATGCAGCAGGACCTGGCCCGGGCCGTCGAGCACGACGAGATCGAGGTGCACTTCCAGCCGATCATCGACCTGCACACGCTGCGCCCGACCACCCTGGAGGCGCTGGCCCGCTGGCGGCGCGGGGGCGACCTGGTGACGGCGGACGCGTTCATCCCGGCCGCCGAGGACTCCGGCGCGATCGTCGACATCGGCCGGGCGGTGCTGCGCACGGCCTGCCACGCCGCCCGGCGCTGGCGCCGGCTGCCCGGCCACGCCGACCTGGCCATCGCGGTGAACGTGTCGATGCAGCAGGTGCTCTCCGGCCGGCTGCCCGAGCACGTCGTGGAAGCCCTCCGCGACAGCGGGCTGCCGCCGTCGGCGCTGGTCCTGGAGATCACCGAGAGCGCGGCGGCGGACGACCCCGAGCGGGTCGCCGCGGTGCTCGCCCGGCTGCGCGCCACCGGCGTGCGGCTCGCCGTGGACGACTTCGGCGCCGGCTACTCGTCGCTGGCCTACCTGATGCGGCTGCCCGCGGACATCCTCAAGATCGACCGCACGCTGCTGGACTTCGTCACCACCCGGGACGGCTCACTGGTCAACGCCGTCGCCGAACTCGGCCGCACGCTGGGCCTGCTCGTCGTCGTCGAGGGCGTGGAGACCCCCGACCACCTGGCCCGGGCCCGGGAAGCGGCCTGCGACGCCGCCCAGGGCTTCCACTTCTCCCGCCCGCTGCCCGCCATCGACGTGCCGGCCTACCTGGGCGGCTGGCCGGCCCCCCGGCCCGTCGACCGCGGCGCCGGCGCCGTCCGCGGCTGACCCGGCCCTACCGCTTGGTGCCGTTGGTGGCCGCGGGCTCGTGCGGGCGCCCGGTCATCCGCTCCTCGACCCGCGCCCGCATCACCCCGGCCGCCCCCTGCACCGCAGGGTGGTCGGCGACCCGCTCGTAGGTGCGGCGCAACTGCTCGTACCGGGCGTTGCCGGCCTTGGCGCCCAGCACGTAGCCGACCGCCGCGCCCACCAGGAACTTCCACATGACGCCTCCCGGCACTCGAACCCTCTCCGGTCATCCTGCCGCAGGCCGACCGGCGGCGCCGGAACCGGCAGGGGGGTGGCGGAGGGGCGGCCGGGGGTGCGGTAAAGTTTTGCTCGCCGGTGGGGGTGACACCCCGCAGAGACGGTCCTCCGTAGCTCAATCGGCAGAGCATGCGACTGTTAATCGCAGGGTTACTGGTTCGAGTCCAGTCGGAGGAGCACAAGCCCAGGTCACAGCGTTGACCGGGCGATCCCCGCAAGATCAGTCCCCAGGTTATCCCCAGCATTGCGCTAGATCCGGCGTGCATCGCCGAACACCTCCAGGACGCCGGCCGCGCCGGTCGAGGCCACGTTGCGGCCGAAGTAGCTGTCCTGGGTCATCGACACCTTCGCGTGGCCCAGCTGGTCCGCAGCCTGCCGGGCGGTGAGCCCCGCGGCGTCCATCAGCGTGGCGACGGTCTTCCGGTAGACGTGCGAGGTCACCCAGGGGTAGCCCGCGTCGGCGAAGACCGTGCGGAGATCGGCTTGGGTGTTGGACGGGTCGCGCAGTCCACCCATCGGGGCGACGAACACCACGCCCCACTCGTTGGCCTCCGCCGTCGCCGCGCGGCGCTGGAGCATCGTCACCGCCCAGGTCGGCAGCTCCAGCGTCCGGTAACCGCTCTTGCTCTTGGGCCGCCACTTGATCGTCAGCCCAGCGCCCTTGACCCGGATCACCGTTCCGCGGACCTGGACCGTCCCGACGTCGAAATCGAGCGCGTCCCAGGTGACGGCGGACGCCTCGCCGATCCGCAGGCCCGTCGCCAACATCATGTCCGTGAAGTCGGGCAGGTCCCATTGTTGGCACCGCGGGTCCGCATGGATCTTCTCCCGCAGGTCGACGGCTTCGACAAAAGTCAGTGCGCGGGCCGCTGATGCCGCGCTCTCGATGCGTCCGACGTCGCGCACCGGATTGCGGTCCAGCGCGTCATGCCGCACAGCGAGACCGATCATGCCGCTGAGCACCGTCCGGGTCGTCTTCGCGGCGGCCACGCCGAACTTGTCGTGCACCCTGGATTACCAGCCGATCGAGCCGCGACACCGTCAGTTCCCGAACGCGCAGCTCGCCGATGCCGTCGCGGACGTGGCGCTCGAACCGGTACCGGTACGCCTGGGCGGTGGTCGGCGACCGCTTGCCCAGCAGGATCGCCCGGTCGATCTCGGACAACCACGCATCACCCAGAGTCCGCACCGTCGTGTCCCCGCTGATCTCCAC
>DASQMQ010000405.1:0-2754 GCA_035645455.1 Pseudonocardia sp. | reverse complement strand
CGCGGCGACCGGCAGCGTCGTCACCCTGCCGACCTGATCTGCCGACCTGATCTGCCGACCTGATCTGCCGACCTGATCCGCCGACCTGATCCGCCGACCTGATCCGCCGACCGGCTCACGGCCCGGCTTCGCGGCCCCGGCCTCCAGCTCGGCGCCACGCCCCGACCGCGGCGCCGGCCGGGTCACCGTCTCCTGCCAGGTCTGCGACATCGCCGTCACCTGGCAGGCCGCCCGTGCTGCTCAGCCGATCCGCACCGGCAGCGCGCGCGGGCCGCGGACCTGCCCCGGTGCCCAGGCGACCGCGTCCGGGTCGGCCAGGGTGAACGACGGGATCCGCTGCAGCCACACCTCCAGCGCCACCCGCAGCTCCATCCGGGCCAGGTGCGAGCCGACGCAGCGGTGGATGCCCAGGCCGAACGCGGCGTGCCGGTTGACCTCGCGGTCGATGACCACCTCGCCGGCCCGGTCGAACTGGGCCGGGTCGCGGTTCGCGGCCGGGAACGACAGCAGCACCCAGTCGTCGGCCTTCATGTCCACCCCGCGCCAGTGCATGTCCTGCTTGACCAGCCGGGCCATGGTGACCGGGGCGAAGGCCCGCAGGAACTCCTCGATCGCGGTCGGCAGCAGCGCCGGCTCGGCGACCAGGCGCTCCCGGTCGGCCGGGGTCCTCGCCAGGTGCCACAGCGAGGCGCCGACGGCGCTCCAGGTGGTGTCGATGCCGGCGATGAGCAGCAGGGTCATCGTGCCCGCCACGTGGAAGGGGTCGAGCTTGCGCCCGCCCAGCTCGGCGTCGAGCAGGTAGCTGGTCAGATCCTCGCGCGGGTGCTCGACGTGGTCGTGGATCTGGGCGCGCAGGTACTCGTTGAGCTTGGCGCCGCGGGCCAGCCGCACCTCCGGCGGGTCGTTCACCCCCTCCAGCACGCCCTCGACGAACTCGCCGAAGCGGTGCCGGTCCGCGGGCGGGAAGCCGAGCATGTCGCCGATCACCCGCATCGGGATGTGCTGGGCGTACTCGCGGGCGGCGTCGACGACGTCGCGGCCGGCGAAGGAGTCGATCAGCTCGTGGCAGAACTCGCGGGTGCCCGGCTCCAGGCGCCCGACGGCGGACTTGGTGAACGCCGGCAGCAGCAGCTTGCGGGCGCTGTGGTGGAACGGCGGGTCGGACGAGATCGGCGGGGCCGCCCCGACCGGGGCCAGCTCGGGCGGCGGGCGCAGGTCGGTCATGATGATCGCCCGCGAGGAGAAGTGGTCGGTGTCGTAGGCGACGGCGGCGACGTCGTCGTAGCGGGTGGGCAGCCAGGCGCCGCCGAACCGCTCGGTGTGCGCGATCGGACAGCGCTGCCGCAGGTCGTCCTGGACCGGGTACGGGTCGGTGTACCACTCGGGCTCGACGTGGGAGAAGTCGGTGGCGAAGTCGGCGACCGGGCCGGTGATGCGCTCGCCGCGCATCCGGCCCAGCCGCGCCCGGCGCTGCTCCTCGAAGTCCGAACCGAACCGCTCGTCGACGGTCATGTCACTCCTCCTCGAGGACGTTGATCGCGCGTTCGGGGCAGTTGGCGGCGGCGACCCGGGCGTGGTGCTCCGTGCCCGCGGGCACGACGCCGGTGCCCAGCACCGTCCCGTAGCCCTCGTCGTCCTCGCCGAACAGGTCGGGGGCCAGGTCGTAGCAGCGGCCGTGGCCCTGGCAGAGCCCGGAGTCGAGCTGGACCTTCACGACGGATCTCCTGTCTGTGCGGTGGCGGTCGGACCGGCGGGCGCGAGGGCGGCGACGACCCGGCGCAGCAGCGCGTCCCACTCCTGGTCGTCGACCCGGTGCAGGTCCGGGGTGATCAGCGCGCTGCCCGTGCCCAGTGCCAGGCAGAAGTGGGCCACGGCGGCGGGCGAGAGCGCGGGGTCGAGTTCGCCCCCGGCCTGCCCGATGCGGACCAGCCCGGCCAGCCAGTCGGCCCGCTCGCCGGTGTAGTCGCGCATCGGCCGGGCCACGTCGTCGTCGCGGCGGGCGGCGACCAGCGCCTCGATGATCAGGTAGCCCTCGGCCTCGCGGCGGCGGGGCAGCCAGCGCCCGATGGTCAGCAGCAGGTCGGCGATCGGGCGGTCCGGATCGGCGGCGAACAGCTCGGCCAGCAGCTGGCGCCCGTGCGTGCGCAGCGCGGCGACCAGCAGGTCGGCCTTGCACCCGAAGTGCGTGTAGAGCGCGCCGTTGCTCACCCCCGCCGCGGCGGCGATGTCGGCGACCCGGGTGCCGTCGTAGCCGCGCCGGGCGAAGACGTCGGCCGCCGCGCGCAGCAGCCGCTCCCGCGTCTCCGCGGCGGTGACGCCCGCGATGCGACCCACGGCACTTATCAAAGGACCGTTCATTTGTTGCGTCAAGGCCGCCGGCGCCGTCCCGGCGCGGGTTCACCGGATCAGCCGCTGAGCTCCTGCAGGGCGCGCTCGGCCGCGTCCAGTTCGGCGCGCAGGCGCTGCACCCGCTCCTGCTGGCGGCGCCGCGCCGCCTGCAGCGAGGCGTCGATCGCCTCGGCCACCGCGGACGGCAGCGCCCGGGCCGCCTTGCCGACGTCGGCCGGCTGCACCGGGGTGGGGCGCACGACGCGCTTGCGCCCGGCGGTGACCTCGACGGTCCACTCGCCCTCGGCGGTGGCCGCGAGGACGACGGTGACCTCGGTCGGCGGGGCCGGGGCCCGCCCGTTCGAGCGCCGGCGCTCGGGCGCCGGTTCCGGTGCCTCCGCGGAGCGGGGTCCCGGGACGGGCACC
>DASQMQ010000404.1:0-5493 GCA_035645455.1 Pseudonocardia sp. | reverse complement strand
ACCGGGTGCTGGCCCTGGTCGAGCACCCGGCCGCCGACGACCCCGCACCCGACGAGATCACCCCCACCCTGCGCACCGCCTGAGCGGCCCGGAAGGCACACTGCGAGCACGATGTCCCCCACCTCCACCGGAGCCGGCACGCCGGTCAGCCCGCCCGCGGACCGCACCGGCACCGCGCGGGACACCGGCTCGCAGCCGGGTGCGGACCCGGGCCGGGCCCCCGCGAACGACGCCGCTCGCCCGAGCGGCGACGGGCGGTCCGCCGCGGGCGAAGGCCGCGCCGGACGGTCGGCTCGACGGCGCAGCGGCCGACGGCGTGAGGCCGGATCGGATCGCAACGGCGCCGGGCGACCGGACGATCGGGCGGACACGGCTCGACCGGACGCGGATCCAGCGGGTCCACCGGCCGACCGGCGCGACCAGGATCGGCGCGCCGACGGCAGCCCGACCGCCGAGGGACGGTCCGCGGGCGACCGCGGACCCGGGGGGCGCCGCTCCCGACGGCCCCGGCGGCAGCGCACCCCCGACGCCGGCCCCGTCGTCGACGCGGTTCTCGACACGCCGGTCGTCGACACCCCGGACACTGCCGTCCTGCGGGAGCGGCTGTCCGCTGTCGCCCTGCGCGACGAGCACCGGCTGGGCCGGCGCCTCGACGCGGCCCTGCGCGTCCGCGACGAGGCCGCCCGCACCCGGGACCTGGCCGCCGTCGCCACCGCGATCGACGGGGCCGAGGCCCGGCTGGCCCGCCGCGCCGCCGCCCTGCCGAAGATCGACTACCCGGCCGCGCTGCCGGTCAGCGCCCGCCGTGCGGACATCGCCGCGGCCATCCGCGACCACCAGGTCGTCGTGGTGGCCGGGGAGACCGGCTCGGGCAAGACCACCCAGATCCCGAAGATCTGCCTGGAGCTCGGCCGCGGGGTCCGCGGCCTGATCGGGCACACCCAGCCGCGCCGGCTGGCCGCCCGCACGGTGGCCGCCCGGATCGCCGAGGAGCTGCACACCGAGCTCGGCGGGGCGGTCGGCTGGAAGATCCGGTTCACCGACCAGGTCGGCGAGGACACCCTGGTCAAGCTGATGACCGACGGCATCCTGCTGGCCGAGCTGACCGGCGACCGGATGCTGCGCCAGTACGACACGCTGATCATCGACGAGGCCCACGAGCGCAGCCTCAACATCGACTTCATCCTGGGCTACCTCACGCAGCTGCTGCCGCGCCGCCCCGACCTGAAGGTCGTCATCACCTCGGCGACGATCGACCCGGAGCGGTTCGCCGAGCACTTCGCGCAGGCCATCGGGGCGCCGGTGCCGATCGTCGAGGTGTCCGGGCGCAGCTACCCGGTCGAGGTGCGCTACCGCCCGGTGGTCGACCCGGACGACCCGGACGCCGATCCCGACCGCGACCAGCTCGACGCCATCGGCGACGCGGTCGCCGAGCTGTCCCGCGAGGGCCCCGGGGACATCCTGGTGTTCCTGCCCGGCGAGCGCGAGATCCGCGACGCCACCGACGCGCTGACCAGGCGCGACCTGCGCGGCACCGAGATCCTGCCGCTCTACGCGCGGCTGTCCACCGCCGAGCAGCAGCGGGTGTTCAAGCCCCATCCGGGACGCCGGGTGGTGCTGGCCACCAACGTCGCCGAGACCTCGCTGACCGTCCCCGGCATCCACTACGTGATCGACACCGGCACCGCGCGGATCTCCCGGTACTCCCGCCGGCTCAAGGTGCAGCGGCTGCCGATCGAGAAGGTCTCCCAGGCCAGCGCGAACCAGCGGGCCGGGCGCTGCGGCCGGGTCGCCGACGGCATCTGCGTGCGGCTCTACGCCGAGGACGACTTCGACGCCCGCCCGGAGTTCACCGGGCCGGAGATCCTGCGCACCAACCTGGCCTCGGTCATCCTGCAGATGATCTCGCTCGACCTGGGCGACCCGGCCGAGTTCCCGTTCGTCGAGCGGCCGGACGCGCGGTCGGTCGCCGACGGCGTCGCGCTGCTGAACGAGCTGGGTGCGCTGGACACCGCGCCGCACGGCCCCGAGCGCCGCCTCACCGCGGTCGGCCGGGCGCTGGCCGCGCTGCCGGTCGACCCGCGGCTGGGCCGGATGCTCGTCGAGGCCGACCGCTCCGGCTGCCTGCGCGACGTCCTGGTGATCACTGCCGCGCTGTCGGTGCAGGACCCGCGGGAGCGCCCCGCCGAGCAGCGCCAGGCCGCCGACGCCAAGCACGCCCGGTTCGCCGGCGAGTGGACGGCGGGCGAGGTCACCCTGGACGCGGCCGGCTCGGACTTCCTGGCCTTCCTGAACCTGTGGCGCTACCTCGCCGAGCAGCGCGCCGAGCTGTCCGGCAGCCGATACCGCAAGCTGCTGCGCGAGGAGTTCCTGCACTACCTGCGCATCCGGGAGTGGCAGGACCTGCACCACCAGCTGCGCGCGGCCGCCCGCAGCGCCGGCATGACGATCCCGGACACCGCCGCGGGCACCGACCCCGACCGCGTCCACATCGCGCTGCTGTCCGGGCTGCTGAGCCAGGTCGGCATGCGCGAGGAGGAGACCGGCAAGGCCAAGCCCGCGGGCAAACCGGAGCGCCGGGGAGCGGTGGAGTACCTGGGCGCCCGCGGCGCCAAGTTCATGATCTTCCCCGGCTCGCCGCTGTCCCGGAAGGGTCCGCGCTGGGTGATGGCCGCCGAGCTGGTGGAGACCTCGCGGCTGTTCGCCCGCACGGTCGCCCGGATCTCCCCGGAGTGGATCGAGCCGCTGGCCGGGCACCTGGTCAAGCGCGCGTACTCCGAGCCGCACTGGTCGCGCAAGCGGGGCGGCGCCGTGGCCACCGAGCGGGTGACGCTGCACGGCATCCCGATCGTCCCGGCCCGTTCGGTGGACCTCGGGCGGATCGACCCGGAGCTGGCCCGCGAGCTGTTCATCCGGCACGCGCTCGTCGAGGGCGACTGGGACACCCGCCACCGGTTCTTCCACGCCAACCGCGAGCTCCTCGACGATGCCGAGGAGCTGGAGCACCGCGCCCGGCGGCGCGGACTGGTGGTCGACGAGGAGACCCTGGTCGCGTTCTACGAGCAGCGGATCCCGGCGGACGTGGTCTCCGGGCGGCACTTCGACTCGTGGTGGAAGAAGGCGTCGCGGGGCGACCCGCAACTGCTCGACTTCACCCCGGAGCTGCTGGTCACCGACCAGGCCGGGGCGGTCGACCGGAGCGCCTACCCCGACCACGTCGAGGCCGGCGGGCTCACCCTGCCGCTGTCCTACGCGTTCGAGCCGGGCCGCGAGACCGACGGGGTGACCGTCGACGTGCCGGTGGCCGCGCTGCACCAGATCGACCCGACGCCGTTCACCTGGCAGGTGCCGTGGCTGCGCGAGGAGCTGGTCACCGCGCTGATCCGGACGCTGCCGAAGAACCTGCGCCGGCTGTTCGCGCCCGCCCCCGACCACGCCCGCGCGGTGCTCGGCCGGCTGCAGGCCGGTGAGGAGCCGCTGCTGGACGGGTTGGAGCGGGAGCTGGGCCGGATGCGCGGGGTCACCATCCCGCGCGCGGCCTGGGAGCTCGACCGGCTGCCCGAGCACCTGACCGTCACCTTCCGGGTCGTCGACGGAACCGGCCGGGAACTGGCCACCGGGACCGACCTGGACGCGCTGCGCGCCCGGCTCGCCCCGACCGTCCGGGCCGAGCTGGCCAGCGCCGGTGCCGACCTGGAACGCACCGGCCTGACCGGCTGGACGATCGGCACCCTGCCCCGCGAGCACCGGGTGCGCCGCGGCGCGCACGTGGTCACCGGCTACCCCGGGCTGGTCGACCGCGGCGACACCGTCGACGTGCGGATCTTCCCGACCGCCGCCGAGCGGGACTCCGCGCACCACCGCGGCGTGCGCCGGTTGCTGCTGCTGAACACGCCGTCACCGGCCCGGCAGGTGCAGCGCGGCCTGGACAACCGGGCGAAGCTGGCCCTGTCGCGCAACCCGCACGGCTCGGTCGCCGCCCTGCTGGAGGACTGCACCACCGCGGCCGCCGACGCCCTGATCGCCGCGGCCGGCGGCCCGGCCTGGGACGAGCGCTCCTACGCGCGGCTGCACCGCGTCCTCACCGACAAGCTCGGGTCCACCACGCTGCAGGTGCTGCAGGCGGTGCGCGGGGTGCTGGAGGTGTGGCAGCGGGTGCAGGCCGCCCTGACCGACCTGCGCGCGCCCGCCCTCCGAGCGGGCGTCACCGACATCACCGCCCAGCTCCGGTCCCTGGTCGGGCCGGGCTTCGCCACCGCCGACGGGGCCACCCGGCTGGCCGACGTCGTCCGCTACCTGGAGGCGGTCGAGCGGCGGATCGAGAAGCTGCGCGCCGACCCCGACCGGGACGCCGGCTGGACCGCCGAGGTCCGGGTCGTCGCCGACGAGTACGCCGCCGAGCTCGCCGCGCTCCCGCCGGGCGTCGACCCGGGCCCGGAGCTGCGCGAGATCCGTTGGATGATCGAGGAACTGCGGATCGGCCGCTACGCCCACCCGATGCGCACCCGATACCCCGTCTCGGTGGCGAGGATCCAGAAGGCGATCGACGCCCTCCCCCGCTGACCGCGCCGGGCTCGTGCGCCGCGCCGGGTAGCGTTCCTGCACGCCCACCCCGAGACGTGCTGGAGCGAGGCGTGCACGCCGAGTTCGCCGCCGGCGGCCCAGGGGACCTGCCGAGCTACTTCGACTGATCGCCTCGTGCTGGTCAGCGGTAGGCGGAGCGGGCGGTGGGCTCCAGGTCGAGGACCTGGAGCGCCGGGCCGAGGCGGGCGCGGGCGGCGGCGAGGTCGGCCTCCGACGGGAAGGCGGCGAAGAACACGACGACCCGGTCGTCGCGGACCGGCAGGGCGGTGAAGTCGTCGGGGTGGGACGCCGTGCGCAGGACGACCGGTGGGACGCCGAGGGCCTTCTCGACGTCCGCGGCGTCGGGGGCGGCGTCGGCACCGTGCACGGCGCCCAGCACCCGCGACGGGCCCGGCTCCCCCGCGCCGACCGGGGGCCGGGCGGTGCGGTAACCGCCCACCCCACCCCGCCCCGTCGAGAACGAAGTCGTTGTCGTTGTGGACCTCCTCGGACAACAACGACTTCGTTCTCGACGGCGGGTGGAACGGAGCCGGCGGGGTCAGGGGTACACCCGACGCCCCTTCGCCTGCTCGACGACGAGCTCCGCGGCGCCGGGTGGGCCGGCGGGCGCTCAGCCGCCCCGCAGCACCCGGTCCAGCCCGGCCAGGGCGAGCATCCGGCGGGCCGGGCTGCCGACCGGGGTGACCACCCGCAGCGGGCCGCCGGCGCGCTGGGCCAGCTCGGCCAGCAGCGCCACCCCGGCGCTGCTGACCCAGCAGTCCCCGGCCAGCACCAGGGTGAGCGTTGCGGCCCGGTCCAGCTCGGCCAGCAGCTCGCCGCGCACGTCGGCCACCCCCACCAGGTCGAGGTCGCCCGCCACCTGCAGCCGGACGCCGTCCGGGCCGTCCAGCCGGCGGACCGACGCCCCCA
>DASQMQ010000403.1:0-11862 GCA_035645455.1 Pseudonocardia sp. | reverse complement strand
CTGACCGGGGCCGGCGCACGGAGCGCCCCGCCGGGACGGGGTGGTGGCGACGGGGACCCGTCCGGTCACCACGACCCCGTTCCCGACGGGGTGCTCGGCGTGCGTCAGCGGGCCGTCAGCACGGGGTCAGAGCGGGACGCTCACGAACGTCCGGCCGTCCTCGGTCTCCACCTCGACCGCCGCCACGTCCTCCGGCGCCACCAGCGCCGAGCCGCTCAGCGGACCGGTGCCCGCACCGGGCTCGCCGGTGAGCCAGGAGAAGGCGACCTCCCGGGTGCCGTCCTCGGCCACCACGACCATCCGGCAGCGCTCGCCCGGCGGGATGCCCGCGGTCGTCGCGCTGAGCCGCACCCACCCGGCCGTCGGCAGCACGGTGACCGCCATCTCGGCCCCGGTCTCCGGGTCGACGGCCTGCCCGGTCAGCGCGCCCTGGGTGAACGGCACCGGGTCCGGTGCGGCCACCACGGCCGGTGGCGGCTGCGGCGCGGACTGCTGCCCGTACCAGAACCCGCCGCCCAACCCGGCCGCACCGACCAGCACGGCCGCGGCCACCCCGGCCACCCGCCGTCCCCGACCGGCCTCCCGGCGGACCTGCCGGACGGTGCGCCGCAGCAGCAGGTCACCGCCGTCCGGTGGACCGTCCAGGAGCGCCTCCGGCGGCATCCCCTCCAACAGCGCGGTCACGTCCCGCAACTCCCTCAGTTCGGTGCTGCACCAGCCGCAGACGGCCAGGTGCGACTCGACGCCCCAGGCATCCCGGGGCTCCATCGCGCCGGCCAGGTAGACGCCGAGGTCCCCCGCAACGTGACGATCAGTCATGCCGGAACCTCCGCGGGGGTGTCCACCAGGCGCCGCAGCGCTTTGAGTGCGTAATGGCTTCGGGACCGCACGGTCCCCGGCGGGACCCCGAGGACCTGGGCGGTCTCGTCGAGCGTCCGACCGGCGAAGTACAGGTGGGCGAGCACGCCCCGGTGTTCGGGGGAGAGCTGTTCGAGGGCGGCCAGCACGGTCAGCGAGTCGACCACGCCACCGGCGTGGTCGGGGGCGACCGGGGCCACGATCTCGTCGTCGGTCACCTCGGAGGGCCGCGACGAGCGGGCCCGGACCCGGTCGATGACGATGTTGCGCACCACGGTCAGCAGCCAGCCCCGCACCGATCCCCGGCCGTTCACCAGCACGTCGGGGTGCTTCCACACACGCACCAAGGTCTCCTGCACCACGTCTTCCGCCGTCGCCCGATCACCGGTCAGCCGGGTGGCGTAGGCGAGCAGCGCGCGACCGTGCTCGGCGTAGACCGCCGTGATCAGCGCCTCGTCCCTCGGGGTCCTGGCCACAACCCCAGACACGGACGCGGGGCACCGTTGGGTCAGTCGCGGGGCGGATTTCTCCGCAGTGGCATGAACCCGCCGATCCCCGCGGCCGTGTCGGGAGCGTCGGCCAGATCGGCGCTGGCCACCGAGCCGGAGGATGACCATGTCCCGCAACCGCCTCCTTCCGCCGGTCGCTGTGCTGCTCGCCGCGCTCGCGCTCAGCGCCTGCACCGGCGGGGACGGCCAGGGCGGCGCCCCGGCCGAGCCGGCCGGCGCTCCGCCGGCCGCCGCCGCTCCCCCGCCGCCCGGGCAGCCGGCACTGCTCGCCAAGGAGGTCGACGACCTGGGCACGATCGTCGTCGACGAGGCCGGGTTCACCCTCTACCGGTTCGACGAGGACGACGCCGACCCGCCCACCAGCACCTGCGTCGAGGAGTGCGCGACCCGGTGGCCGCCGGCCGTGGTGGACCCGGCCGGCCGGCTCACCGTGGACGGCGTCCAGGAGGCCGCGGTCGGTCTGCTGCGTCGCCCGGACGGGACCACCCAGCTCACCATCGCCGGCTGGGCGGTCTACCGGTTCAGCGGGGACACCGCCCCGGGCATGACGGAGGGCCAGGGCGCCGGCGGCACCTGGTACGCGGTCACCCCGGACGGCAGCAAGGCCACGCCGGTCGGCTGACGCGCCGGGTCTCCCCGTCGGCCGCGGGGCAGGATGGGCAGATGGCACAGGTGACCGCGCGGACCGCGCGCACGATCTCGGCCCCGGCGGACCGGGTGCGGGAAGCACTGGCGGACTACGACTCGATGCGCCCGAAGATCCTCACCGAGCAGTACCGCGACTACCGGGTCGAGGCCGGCGGCCGGGGCGCGGGCAGCCGGGTGCACTGGGTCCTGCAGGCCACGAAGTCCCGACAGCGCGACCAGCTGGTCGAGGTCGAGGTGCCGGCCGCGGACCGGATCGTCGAGCGCGACACCAACTCCAGCATGGTCACCACCTGGACGATCACCCCGCGCGGGACCGGCCGCACCGTGGTCGCGGTGGAGACGACCTGGAACGGCGCCGGTGGCATCGGCGGGTTCTTCGAGCGCACCTTCGCCCCGCGCGGGCTGGCCCGCATCCATGACGGCGTGCTCGCCAACCTCGACTCCGCCCTCGCCCCCTGACCCTCCCTGACGGGGCGGAGGTGGCGCGGGCCGGGTCGGGTTGCCAGCATGGCTGCGGCGGGCCGCGCAGGACCGGACCGCCCCGAGGAGGGGAGGGGTCATCGCAGCCAACGACAGCGCAGCCAACGACGGGGCAGCCGACGACAGCGGAGCCGACGGCATCGTGGTGGTCGCCGGGGAGGCGCTGGTGGACGTGGTCCCGGCGCCGGTGCCCGGATACTTCGAACTGGCCCCCGGGGGCAGCCCGGCGAACGTCGCGGTCGGGCTGGCCCGGCTGGGCGTGCGGGCCCGGCTGCTGGCCCGGATCGCCGACGACATGCTCGGCCGGCGGATCCGCGAGCACCTGGCCGGCAACGCCGTCGAGCTGGACCACGCGGTCCTGGCCACCGAACAGACCTCCCTGGCACTGGTCGCGGTGGGCACCGACGGCGGGGCGAGCTACGACTTCCGGGTGCACGGCACCGCGGACTGGCAGTGGACCGCGGCCGAGCTGGCGGGTGCGCTGGACGGGCCGGTGCTCGCCGTGCACTCGGGCTCGCTCGCGCTGACCACCCCGCCGGGCGCCGCCGTGCTCCGGGACCTGCTGGTCCGGGCCGCCGCGACCGCCACCGTCAGCTACGACCCGAACTGCCGGCCGATGCTCATGGGTGCCCCGGCGGACGTGCTGGCCGGGGTGCACGAGGTGCTCGCCGTCGCCGACGTGGTGAAGGTCAGCGCGGAGGACCTGGAGTGGCTGTGCCCGGGGCGGGGACCCGAGGCGGTGGTGGAGGACTGGCTCGGTCGCGGGCCCGCCATCGTCGCGGTCACCCTCGGTGGGGACGGGGTGCTCGGCGGCACGGCGGGCGGGGTGCGCTCGCGGCGGCCGGGCGTGCCGGTCACCGTGATCGACACGGTGGGCGCGGGCGACACCTTCTCCGCGGCGCTGCTCGCCGGGCTGCACCGGCGCGGCCTGCTCGGCGCGGCCGCCCGGGAACGGTTGCGGGCGGTGTCCGAGGAGAGCCTGGACGCGCTGCTCGACGAGGCCGCCACCGCGGCGGCGATCACCTGCTCGCGGCGCGGGGCCGACCCGCCCACGGCCGACGAGGTGCTCGCCCGCCCGGGGTGACGGGGTCGCCGTAGCATCGGGGACGTTTCCGGCGGATACGCACTGACCAGCGGTACCTCGGCGCCCGGCGCGGGCCCAGGTAACCGGCGTGCGTGGGAACGTCCCAGCACTCCCGCCACTGCCCGCGGGTGTAGCGAACCAGCGCCGGGCGCCGGGCAGCCCGGGAAGCTGTAGCAGATCGGGACCGGCTGGCGGCGTTGGCCACCTGCTCAGCCCACTCCGGCGCGCGCCGGTACCCCTCGACCGCCTGCGGCGGCAGCTTCACCATCTCGGTCAGGCCCAGCACGAGCGAGCCCTCCAGGTCGCCCGCGGCCACCAGCGCGTCCATCGCGTCGAGGGTCGCGGTGTCGTCGGGCCGGCCCGGGAGCGGCCACGGCTGTTCGCGACGCCGATCCGGTCGCGAGCGGTGGCGCGGTCGCCGGCGCGGTGAGCCTGCAGGGGTCGGCAAGGTGATCCGGGACCGCGCACGACCGAGGGCGATGGGTGTCGCCGGGGCGAGGCCGACTGCCGATGGTGAGTGGTTGACCTTGACCTAAGGTCAATCCGGAGGCTGAACGCATGACGAACTCGCCCTGGACCGGCATGCTCCCCGTCGACGACACAGCCCTCGCCGTCACCGACACGGGCGGCCCCGCCACGCCCGTCGTGTACCTGAACGGCGCCTACGCCGACACGTCGCACTGGCGCCGGGTCGTCGCCGACCTCGGTGAGGACTACCGCCACATCACCTACGACCAGCGCGCCCGCGGCAGGTCGGGGCGCTCGGCCGACTACTCCTTCGAGGCCTGCCTCCGGGACCTGGACGCCGTCCTCGCAGCCCGGGGAGTGGACCGGGCGCTGCTGGTGGGCTGGTCCTACGGCGGGTTCCTGGCGTGGCACTGGGCCGACCGGAACCCCGACCGCGTCCTGGGCATCGTCACCGTCGACGCCTTCCCCATCGGCCTCACCGGCGCAGGCGGCCAGGAGCGGATCCGCACGCTGTTCCGCCGGATGCGGTGGCTGTTCCCGATCGCCAGCCGGCTCGGCCTGGCCGCGCGGATGAGCGCCGACCAACACGCCGAGGTGAACATCGAGCTCAACGAGATCGCCGCGGCCAGCGGACCGGTCCTCGAGCGCATGACCCGCCCGGTGCGGTTCGTCCTGGCCACCGGGGCCAGCCTCGGCAACCGGGGCGACGAGATGGAGCAGGGGCGCGCCGTGCTCGACCCGCTCCTCGCCCGCAACCCGAACCTCGCGATCAGCGCGAAGGTCGCGAGCAACCACAGCACGATCCTGCGCAAGGACTCCCCCGCCGTCGCCCGGGCCGTGCGCGAGCTCGCCCCCGCTGGCGTCCGCACGACGGACCCGGCGCCCGACCGGATGACGAGCTGAGCCGGTGGCGGGCGGGCTCACGATCGGCCAGGCGGCAGCGTTCGCCGGAGTAACGATCAAGACCGTGCGGCACTACCACCGCCTCGGCCTGGTCGACGAGCCCCGGCGGGACACCTCCGGCTACCGCCGCTACACCTCCACCGACCTGCTCCAGCTGGTCCAGGTCCGCGCCCTGGCCGAGGCGGGCGTGCCGCTCGCCGAGATCGGCGACCTGCTCGACGCCGACCACGAGGGATTCGCCGCCGCCGTGGCCGACGTCGAGCGGCGGCTCACCGACCGCATCGCGAAGCTCGTGGCCCGCCGCGACGCGCTGCACCGGCTGTCCGACGGCGACCGGGCGCTGCTCCCCGATCGCGCCTGCGCCCTCCTGGACCGGTTCGCCGAGCTCGGCTTCGGTGCCGACTTCGTGGCCGCGCACCGGGAGGGCCTGGTCCTGGCCCGGGCCCTGGCCCCGGACTTCTTCGACGGCTTCGTGATCCAACTCGAGCACCGCCTCGCCGACCCGGACTACGTCGGGTTGTGGAAGCGCAGCTGGGAGGCGCTGTCCTGGGAGCCGGACGACCCGCGGCTCGACTGGCTCGCGTCCGAGATGGCCGACAACCTGCTGGCCGACCGCGCGCTGATGGAGACGCAGGCGGGCTACTTCTCCTCCCGCCCCGACGCCGCCGCCCGCTACGACCTGATCAACGACCACCGGGCCGACGAGGCGCCCACCTTCGCCCGGTTGACCGCGCTCATCGAAGCGAGGCTGCGCGCCGCGGGCGTCGAGGTCCCGCACCGATGAGGTGCGGAGCAGGACGGGCCGCCGGTCTTCTGGCCCTTCCAGTGGCGCAAGCGCCGGCCCTGCGAGCGCCGTCCACGTGATCGCCGTGGTCGAGGGCGCCGCCGAGGGCGACCCGCACCAGCGCTTCGGGTCGCTGCTCGGCTTCGCCCAGCACCACGGCACAACGTGCTGGCCTGGTCAACGACGACGGCAGGCCCCCGGTGCTGAGGCGGGCCGAGTCTCAGTGACGAACGAAAGGGACTGCCCAGGGTTCGGTCGACTCCTGACCTGTGAGGCTGCGGCCTCGCTGGAAGGATCGACATCGTGCCCAAGCCGTTCCCGAAGGAGTTCCGCCGCGTCGCGCTGGGCCTGCGCGCGGGCGTGCGCGACCCGCTCCAACACGGTCACCGGGCCCGGCCGGATCACCTGCACCGAGATCAAGTACTCACACGCCAGCCGGAACAACATCCCTCCTGTAGCCGCTGCTAGGCGGACGGCCGTGACTCGACGATGCGACGCAGCTCGGCGACCTCGGCGCGCAACCTGGCCACCTCGCACTGCAGCGGGCTGAGCTGCTCGTCAAGATCCCACCGGGTCGGCACCAGCCATCCGGAGCGCAGGAAGCGGCCGACAACTTGGGAGGGCGAAGGGTTGGACATGCGTTTCTCCTAGTGAGCGAACTTGTCGAGGGTCTCTGGCTGACTGGGGGTCGGTTCGCGTGGCGATCGGAGTGGTGTGGCCGCTGCGCGTTCGGCGATGCGGCGCAATGCCTCGACGTGTGCGCTGAGCATTGCTCGGCCGGTTGACGTCAGCTGCAGCCAGGTACGCGGACGCTTACCGATGTAGCCCTTACGCGTTGTCAGCAGGCCAGCGCGTTCGAGTAGCGCCGCCTGTTTGGATAGTGCCGAGTCGCTTGTGCCGACGGCGTCGCGCACGAATGGAAACTCCAGCCACGTTGCCGATCCCAGCAGTGCTGTGATCGCCAGGCGCGTCGGATCAAGCAGCAAGGGCTGCAGGTCGTCATCACGGCCGACGAGACTCATGCAGCATCTCGCCGCAGGCGCCGGTTCCAAGCAAGGTCGGCCGCGACGATGGCACCGAACACGATCACCCCGGCGACGACAACCGGCTCACCTGTGCCGCTTGCTGCAGCCATCGTGATCCGATGCACCACCGGAACGGCAGCGCCGAGAGCGAGGCAGGCCAAGAGCTCACCGCGGCGGAGTGAACGGGCCCGCAACACTCCCTGGCGGCCGAACACTGCGGCGCCTCGCGGCGTCTGCAGTGCGACCAGTAAGGCTGCACCGAGCAGGGCGCAGCTCAGCAGCACAAGGGCGCCGAGGCCGCGGTCGGGAAGGGCTGCTGCGCTCAGCGCGGCTGCCACGAGTACGGCCCGGACGATGGTCAGCCGCAACTGAACATGCAGTGCCGCCCGCGATCGACGCTGCGAGGCCGCGACGACAGCGAGCGCGCGCTGCGCATCGTCCTCCTGTCGCTGCTCCATCAACTTACCCCCTGACAGACGAGTACTTTCTTCTAGGAAAGTACAGCAGGTAGGGAAGGTGAGCAAGTCGTGCCTACGTCTGGTCACCCGCTGCGGACGACGCCAGCGCGGGCCTCGACGACCAGGACGGTGCCGACGAGGTCGCGCCGCAGGAGCTGGCCAACCCAACCGTCAGAACAGCGACGCCGTCGAGCTGGCAGACGGTGTTCTGGTCGGTCGTGCTGACGCCGCGATCAACCTGCCGGCTGGTCGGCAAACCGGCCGACCCGTGCGACCTGGTCTGCGGTCAGCATGCCGGCCAGCGCCTGGTGCGCGGCTCCGACGACGAGCCGCCCGCGGTAGGCGAGATCAGCCAGCAGCTCCACCGGCGTCGGCGAGCCATACCCCGACGGCGTCGCCGCGGGATCGGCTGCGGTCGTCGGGTCGTGCGGGGGCGGATCGGGGTTGGAGGACATCGGCGATGCGCTGCATCGCGAGCATGAGCTGCCAGGCTGCGGCCGCCCGCGCCGAGGAGGTCCTGCGCCTCGACGTCACCGACCTCGACCGGGCCAACCGCCAGGCCCGCACGATCCGCAAGGGCGGCAAGGCCGACGACCTGCTCCACGACATCCGCACCGCCCGCATGCTCGGCCAGCTGCTCGGCCGCCGCCGCGCCGGCGCCACTCCCGGCTCACCCACGCCGGCGAGGACGGCGCCACCGAGGCCGACCTGATGAACCTCTCCGGCCACGAAGACCGCCGCACGCTCCAGCGCTACCTGAAGCCCTCCAAGGAGGGCACCCACCGGCGCCTCGACGAGATCGACGCCCACCGCCCCACCTGGACACCCAGCACTGAGGAACTCGGTGCCCGCATGTCGACTCGCTGACCATCGACGCTTCGCATCGTTGCTGGTCGGCGCATATCCGCCGGAACTTCTTCGATGCTACGGCGACCCCCGTGACCCGCGGTGGATCCGCCCGGCGCAGCCATCCGGTCCGGGCCGGGCGGAGGGCTACGGTGAGCGCCGTGACCGTCGTGCCCCAGCCCCCGGACCCGCTGGACCCCGAGCCCCTCGACGCCGAGCGCCGCGCCACCCAGGAGCGGCTCGAGGTCGCCGTCGCCGAGGGACGGCTGACCCTCGACGAGTTCACCGACCGGGCCGGACAGGTGTGGGCGGCGGGCAGCACCGCCGAGCTGGCCACGACGCTGGCCGACCTGCCGGTGCCGGTGGTCGGGCAGACCGCATCGGCCCGGTCGACGCTGATCAGCCTGATCGGCGACATCCGGCGTCGCGGACGCTGGGCGGTGCGCCCGCGGACCACCGCGTGGCTGGTTATCGGCGACGTCGAGCTGGATCTGCGCGGCGCCCTGATCGGCGACGAGGACGTGATCGAGGTCGGGGTCAACAGCCTGATCGGCGACGTCGAGGTGATCGTCCCGGAGGGGGTGGAGGCCGAGCTGACCGGCTTCTCGCTGATCGGCGACCGGAGCGTCGAGCTGGCCCCGGTACCCCGGGTGCCGGGCACCCCGCGGATCCGGGTGCGGGTGTTCTCCGTGATCGGCGACGCCAAGCTGCGCAGCGCCGGCTGACCGGCCGGTCAGCGGGTGGCGGCGAGCAGCTCGTCGACCGGGCGGGTGTTCAGGATCCGCTCGGGCGGGACCCCGCACCCGGCGGCGCGCTCGCAGCCGTTGCGCAGCCAGTCCAGCTGGCCGGGGGCGTGCGCGTCGGTGTCGATGGTGAACGAGCAGCCGGCCTCGGCCGCCTGCCGCAGCAGCCGCCGGGGCGGGTCGAGCCGTTCGGGCCGGGAGTTCACCTCGACCGCCACGCCGCGCTCGGCGCAGGCGGCGAACACCGCGTCCGCGTCGAACTGCGACTCGGGCCGCTTGCGGTTGCCGGTGACCATCCGGCCGGTGCAGTGCCCGAGCACGTCGACCAGCGGGTTGTCGATCGCGGTGAGCATCCGCTCGGTCATCTCCGCGCGCGGCATCCGCAGCTTGGAGTGCACCGAGGCGACCACCACGTCGAGCCGGTCGAGCAGCTCGGGGTCCTGGTCCAGCGAGCCGTCCTCGTTGATGTCGACCTCGATGCCGGTGAGCACCCGGAACCCCGGACCGAGCTCGGCGTTCAGCTCGGCGATCTGCTCCAGCTGGGCTCGCAACCGCTCCGCGGACAGCCCGTTGGCCACGGTCAGCCGCGGCGAGTGGTCGGTGACGACCAGGTACTCGTGGCCCAGCTCGCGGGCGGTCTGCACCATCTCCCGCAGCGGGGAGCCGCCGTCGGAGGCGTCGGTGTGGCTGTGGCAGTCGCCGCGCAGGGCGGCGCGCAGCGCGCCCGCGGCCTCGTCCAGCGGCTCCGGCTCGACGCCCGCCAGCCGCCGCAGGTAGTCCGGCTCGGCGCCGGCCACCGACTCGCCGACGCAGCGGGCGGTGACCTCGCCGACGCCCTTCAGCCGGACCAGCTCGCCGGACCGGACCAGTGCGGCGAGCTCGTCGGGCGTCCGGCGGGCGAGCACCGCCGCGGCGGTGCGGAACGCCCGGACGCGGTAGGTCGACTCGTGCGCACGCTCCAGCAGGAAGGCGATGCGCCGCAGATCGGCGACGGCATCCCGGGGCCCGGCGTCGGTCACCGGCCGATCGTCGCACGGCGCCCCGACCGGAACCCGGTCAGGAGACCCCGCCCGGCCGGACGATCATGAGGACGACGACTGCCCAGAGCAGGTTGTAGATCCCGGCCAGCATCCCCAGCCGCCGCAGCTGCCGGCCGTCGTCGGGCTCGGCGAGCGCGTCGCGCTGCAGCGGTGTGATCCCGAGGGCCAGCAGCACGCCGGCGAGGACGGTCAGCACCATCGCCACGTCGATCCACACCTCGCCCATCCGGCCCTGCACCACGGCCAGGACGATCCCGACCACCGGCACGACGACGGCCAGCACGCCGTAGACCCGGGTGACGCGGTGCAGGGCCACCGCGACCGGACGGCTGCGCTCGGACGGGTCGTCGGCCGGCTGTGACGGGCGTGAGCCGGCGCCCAGCTCGTGGAGCTCAACCGCACCGTCGGCGGCCACCCGAGCCAACTGGCCCGAGTGCACCGGCGTGACCCACGCCGTGCCGTCGTCGTCGACGGTCACCGCGTACGGCCCGCCGCCGGCGGCGCCGATCCGGATACGGCTGATCATGGGTTCGGTCGCGGGCCCTCCTCGGCGTCGTGCGGGACCTGCCGATCGTGCGCGTGCGCCCGGGTCAGTCGCCGGCGGCCTCCGTGAAGGCGGCGTGAACCGCCGCCCCGATCCGGCGCAGGACCGGGTCGCGCTCGACGCCGAACACCCGCCGGTCGACACCGGCGACCACCTCCTTGGCCTCGCGCAGCAGTCGCCCGCCGGCGTCGGTGAGCTCGATCCGGGAGGCGGCCCCGGCCCGCGCCGAGTCGTCGCGCGCCAGCCCGCCCACCACCAGCGCCTTCACCGCCACGTGCACGCTCTGCACGCTGGTCCCGGACATCCGGGCCAGCTCGCTGAACGAGATCCCGGGCAGGGCCGAGATGTGGCCGAGCAGGCCGAGCCGGCCCACGGTCAGGCCGAGCGGGGCGAGCGCCGCGCCCAGCTCCGCCTCGACCCGGCGGGCCAGCGTGAGGACCAGCACCGAGGTGCTGGTGGCGGGCGGGGCGGGCCGGTCGCGGTCGGGTGCCACCGGCCCAGTCTGGCCGCTCAACCGGCGGGCAGCCGGGACTTGACCACCTTGCCCATGTCGTTGCGGGGCAGGGCGTCGGTGAACCGGACCTCGCGGGGCCGCTTGTGCGGGGCCAGCAGGGCGGCCACGTGGTCGACCAGCTCGCGCTCGGCCGGCGGCTCCCCGGCCGGCACCACGAAGGCCACCACCCGCTCGCCGAGGTCCTCGTCGGGGACCCCGATCACGGCGGCCTCGGCCACTCCGGGGTGTTCCAGCAGCGCGTTCTCGACCTCCCCCGCACCGATCTTGTAACCGCCGGACTTGATCAGGTCGGTGGCGCTGCGGCCGACCAGGGCCAGCGCCCCGCTCGGGGTCCACCGCCCGATGTCACCGGTGTCGAACCAGCCGTCGTCGGTGTGCGCGGCGGCGGTGGCGTCCGGCCGGTTGAGGTAGCCGTCGAACAGCCCCGGGCCGCGCACCAGTACCCGGCCCAGCCCGGCGTCGTCGCCGTCGGGCCGCTCGTCGGGCAGCGGGACGAGCCGGACGTCGGTGCCGGTCAGCGGGCGCCCGACGGTGCCCGGCTCGGGCTCGTCGGCCGCCGTGGCGGCGGTCAGGATCAGCGTCTCGGTGAGTCCGTAGCGCTCGCGCACGGCCAGCCCGGTCGCCTTCCGCAGCCGGGCGTGGTCGACCGCGGTCAGCGCGGCCGATCCGGAGACCAGCAGCCGGGCCCGGCCGAGTGCGGCCGCGGCGTCCGGGTCGGCCTCCAGCTGGCCGGCCAGCCGGTGGTACTGGGTGGGGACCCCGAACACCACGGTCGGGGCGGCGGCGGCGAGCGCGGCCGCGTCCAGCGCCCCGATGTGGTGCAGGGTGCCGCCGCGGCGCAGCGGTCCGAGCACGCCGAGCACCAGGCCGTGCACGTGGAACAGCGGCAGGCCGTGGGCCAGCAGGTCGTCGGCGCTCCACTCCCAGGCGATGGCCAGGGCGTCCAGGTTGGCCGCGA
>DASQMQ010000402.1:0-6601 GCA_035645455.1 Pseudonocardia sp. | reverse complement strand
CCGGTGGAGCGGGCCGCGGCGCTGCACCGGGTCGCGGAGGCGGCCCGGGCCGCCGGGCCGGACTGGACCGACCGCGAGGTCACCGAGAACCGGCTCACCCGGGAGCTGGCCGCGCTGGACCGGGCGGCGCTGCCCGACGCCGTCGTCATCGAGCTGGTCGACGCCGAGCAACTGGTCGTGCTGGCCCGCAGCGTGCACAACGACGCGGTCCGCGACACCGCGGGGCTGCGCTCCCGGCGGCTGGTCCGGTGGTTGCGCCTGGCCGGCGGGGCGCCGCCGCCGCGCTACTTCGAGATCGCCGACCCGACCCCCGGTGTGGTGATGACGACCGCCCGGATTGGTCCTCACGGCAGGGGTCCGGACGGCCCGGTCTGACGTACCATCGAGGGGTTCCCGAGCCGCTGAGAGGTACCGCTGTGTCGTCTCCTGGGTCGTCCCCCTCCGCTGTGACCGCCGCTGCGACCGCCGCTGCGACAGCGCCCGCGCAGCCCGCTCCCCGCCCCGCCGAGCAGCAGGGCACCGCGCGCGTCAAGCGCGGCATGGCCGAGATGCTCAAGGGCGGGGTGATCATGGACGTGGTCACCCCCGACCAGGCCCGGATCGCCGAGGACGCCGGCGCGGTCGCGGTGATGGCCCTGGAGCGGGTGCCCGCCGACATCCGCGCCCAGGGCGGGGTCGCCCGGATGAGCGACCCGGACATGGTCCAGGGCATCATCGACGCGGTCTCGATCCCGGTGATGGCCAAGGCCCGGATCGGGCACTTCGTCGAGGCCCAGGTGCTGCAGTCGCTCGGGGTGGACTACGTCGACGAGTCCGAGGTGCTCACCCCGGCCGACGAGGCCCACCACATCGACAAGTGGGCGTTCACCGTGCCGTTCGTGTGCGGGGCGACCAACCTGGGCGAGGCGCTGCGGCGCATCTCCGAGGGCGCGGCGATGATCCGCTCCAAGGGCGAGGCCGGCACCGGCAACGTCGTCGAGGCCACCCGGCACATGCGCTCGATCCGCTCGGAGATCCGCAAGCTGGCCGCGCTGGACGAGGCCGAGCTGTTCGTCGCGGCCAAGGAGCTGCGGGCCCCGGTCGAGCTGGTCGTCGAGGTGGCGCGGGCCGGCAAGCTGCCGGTCGTGCTGTTCACCGCGGGCGGCATCGCCACCCCGGCCGACGCGGCGATGATGATGCAGCTCGGCGCCGAGGGCGTGTTCGTCGGCTCGGGCATCTTCAAGTCCGGCGACCCGTCCCGGCGGGCCGAGGCCATCGTCAAGGCGACCACCTTCCACGACGACCCGGACGTGATCGCCAAGGTGTCCCGCGGGCTGGGTGAGGCGATGGTCGGGCTGAACGTCAGCGAGTTGCCCGCCGACCAGCGCTACGCCACCCGCGGCTGGTAGTCGCGGGGTCGGCACCCGCACCGGGTCAGACGTACTCCATCACCAGCACGGCGCTGGCACCCGGGCTGAGCGCCTCGTAGTGGTGCGGGCGGTCGCCCGGGAAGCGCGCGTAGTCACCGGGGTCGAGGTCGACCGTGGCGCCCGCCGGGCCGACCCGCCACCGCCCGGCCACCACCACCAGGTGCTCGGTGGTGCCCCGGATGTGCGCCTGCGCCTCGCGCGCCGCCCCCGGCTCGGCCGTGATCACGTGCAGGTCCCGCCGGGCGCCGGGCGGGCAGGCCGACAGCAGCACGCCGGTGTAGGCCGCCTGTTCGGAGTGCACCACCGGGCCCTCGCCGGCCCGGATGACCTGCACCGGCTCCGACGGCGGGTCCACCAGCCGGCTGAACGGCACGTCCAGGGCCACTGCCAGGGCCCACAGGGTCTCGATGCTCGGGTTGCCGGTCGCCGCCTCCAACTGCGACAGCGTCGACTTGGCGACCCCGGCCCGCCGGGCCAGCTCGGCCAGTGACACGCCGAGGCGCTCGCGCTCGCGGCGGAGCGCGGCCGCGATGGTCCCCCGCGGTTCCGTTCGGCTCATCGGACCCTCCGTTCGGCTTGACGAACGATCCTACCCGAGTCCACCATGATGGACATGCGTTCGCCACACCGAACGATCGACCGTCGCGACCTCCGCGACGCCCTGGCCCTGGCCGCCGCGATCCTGGTCATCGGGATGTCGTTCGGCGCCCTGGCCGCCGCGGCCGGCGTGCCCGCGCTGCTGACGGTGGCCCTGTCGCTGCTGGTCTTCGCGGGCGGGGCGCAGTTCCTGGTGGTCGCGGTGATCGCGACCGGTGGCAGCGCGGTGGCCGCGGTGCTGGCCGGGCTGCTGCTCAACGCCCGGCACCTGCCGTTCGGGCTGGCGATCGGCGACGTGGTCGGGTCGGGCTGGGGTGCGCGGCTGGTGGGTGCCCACCTGATGATCGACGAGTCGGTCGCCTTCGCCCGGGCGCGCGGCGGGGGGCCGGCGGCCCGGCCGTCGTACTACCTGGTCGGAGCGCTGTCGTTCGCGGCGTGGAACATCGGCACGGTGGCCGGGATGCTGGCCGGCTCCGCGGTGCCCGACCCGGCCGCGTTCGGCGTGGACGCCGCCTTCCCGGCCGGCCTGCTGGCCCTGCTGCTGCCGTCGCTGCGCCGGGCGGACGCCCGCCGGGTCGGCGCGGCCGCCGGTGCGGTCGCCCTGGTCGCCACCCCGGTGCTGCCGGCCGGACTGCCGGTGCTGGCCGGGTTGGCCGGGCTGCTGGCCGCCGGCCGGGCCCCGCACCGGGAACCGCCGGCCGCTGCGGAACCGGAGGACCGGTCGTGACCTGGACGGCCGTGCTGGCCCTGGCCGCCGGCACCTACCTGCTGCGGCTGTCCGGCCTGCTGCTGCGCGACCGGATGCGGCTGCCGGAGCGGGTCGAGCGCTACGTCGACCTCGGCGCCACCGCCCTGCTCGTCGCGCTGGTCGCCACCGCCGCGCTCACCGCCGACGGCGGCCTGGCCGGCTGGGCCCGCCCGGCCGGGGTGGCGGTCGGGGCGCTGGCCGCGTGGCGACGGGCGCCGTTCGTGCTGGTGGTCGTGCTGGCCGCGGCGACCACCGCCGGCCTGCGGGCGCTCGGCGTCCCGTAGGGGTCGTGCGCGGAAGTTCACGCCCGGGCACGGGCTCGCGCGCACGACCCGGCGGTGCTCGACGGGCGGGGTGGGTCGGGGTCCGACCCTGACCCACGTGCACTGCCTGGTGATCGGGGCGACCGGCTACGTCGGCGCCCGGCTGGTGCCCCGGCTGCCCGCGCACCGGTTCCTGTTCGCGGTGACCGCCCGGACCGTGGCCGGGGTGGCGGTCAGCCGGGCGCGTCGGTCGGCGGCGGGGTGACCAGCCGGCGGGCCGCGGGCAGCCCGAGCAGCACCCCGGCCACCGCGACCACCACGGCCAGCTCGGCCAGCGGGCGGGCGAAGCCGTCGGCACCGCCGAGCACCGACAGCAGCAGCGGAACGCCGAAGCCCAGGTAGGCGCAGGCGTAGAAGGTCCCGGTGAGCGCGCCGCGGGCGGTCGGGGTGGCCAGCTGGGCGACCATGGTCAGGCCGGCGGCCAGGCACAGTCCGTAGGCCACCCCGAGCAGCAGCGCCACCGGGATCAGCAGCACCCAGACCCCGGTGGCCACCCCGACCAGGCTCAGTCCGAGCCCGACGGCGCCGATCACCAGCCCGACCGGCCCGGACCGCACCGCCCCGAGCCTGCGGCCGAGCGGCTGGGCGAACACCCCGGTCAGCAGGGTCACCCCGGCCACCAGACCGGTGATCGCCACGGCCAGCTGCGGCATGGACGGGGTGAGCAGCAGCGGCAGCACGGTCACCGCGGTCGAGGGGAAGGTGAACACCCCGACCGCGATCGGCAGCACGACCACCAGGAACGGCAGCCGGGCCCCGGCCGGCACGCCCATGTTGATCAGCGCCCCGGCCCGGCGCGCGGCCGGCGGGAGCGTCTCGGGCACCCGGGGCAGCAGCGCCAGCCCGACCGCCATCAGGGTCACGTGCACCAGGTAGGGCAGCACCGCGGGGGCCGGCGCCCACTGGCCGAGCAGCCCGGACACCAGCGGCCCGATCGCCCAGCCGCCACCCAGCGCGGCGGTGGTGAGCCGGGCGGCCCGGCCGGGCTCGCCGATGAGCTCGCCCAGCCAGGCGGTGCCCACGCTGAACACCACCCCGGACACCGCGCCCTGCAGGAACCGGCAGACGTAGAGCAGCAGCACCGATGATCCGGCGCCGAGGAACAGCAGCGAGGTGGCCACCGACAGCAGCACGAACGGGATCACCACCGGTCGCCGGCCGAACCGGTCCGACGCCGGCCCGGCCAGCAGCAGCGCCGGCACCAGCCCGGCGGCGTACACGCCGAACGCCCCGGTCAGCTCGGTCGGGCTGAGGCCGAGGGTGTCCCGGTAGACCAGCAGCAGCGGGGTGGGCACGTTCGTGCCGAACGCGACCACGAAGACCGCGGTCCACAACGCGCCCACCGGAGGCACACCCAGCCGATCACTGCGACGTCGCACCGGCCGACTGTACGTCCGCGACCGTTCGGCCCATCCCGTTCCCGGCCGGGGAGCGGTCAGGTGGGGGCGGTGTCGTAGCGGGCGAAGCGGCGGGTGAACGTGGCCGAGCCCGCGGTCGTGGCGCGCAGGTCCACCGCGTAGCGCAGCAGCTCGACGCAGGGAACCTCGGCGCGCACCACCGTGCGGCCCGGTCCGGCGGCGTCGGTGCCCAGCACCCGGCCCCGCCGTGCGGACAGGTCGCCGAGCACCGCGCCCAGGTAGTCGTCCGGGATGCGCACCGTGACCTCGTCGTACGGTTCGAGCAGCACCGTCCCGCAGGCCTCGGCCGCCTCCCGCAGGGCCATCGCACCGGCGGTCTGGAACGCCATGTCGGAGGAGTCGACGCTGTGCGCCTTGCCGTCGACCAGGGTGGCGCGCAGGTCGACGACCGGGTGGTGCTCGTCGGTCAGCCCGCGCTCCAGCTGGGCCCGGATGCCCTTCTCCACGCTCGGCACGAACTGGGTCGGAACCGCCCCGCCGACCACTCGGGAGACGAACTCGAACCCGGCGCCGCGGGGCAGCGGCTCGAACTCGACGTGGCAGACGGCGTACTGCCCGTGCCCGCCGGACTGCTTGACGTGCCGGCCGGTCACCCGCGCCGGGCGGGCGATGGTGTGCCGCAGCGGGACCCGCACCGGCTCGGTGTCCACCTCGGCGCCGCCGGCCCGCAGCCGCGACAGCACCACGTCGGCGTGCGCCTCGCCCATGCACCACAGCACCGTCTGGTGGGTCTCCCGATTGCGCTCCAGGCGCAGCGTCGGGTCCGCCGCAACGATCTTGGCCAGCGTCTTGACCAGCGCGTCCTCGTCGCCCCGGGTGCGGGCGACGACCGCGGTGGGCAGCAGCGGCTCGGGCAGGTCCCAGCAGGACAGCAGCAGCGGGCGCTCCGCCGCGGAGACGGTGTCGCCGGTCTGCGCGCTGCCCAGCTTGGTCAGCGCGCAGATGTCGCCGGCCACGCAGGCGTCGATCTCGCGCAGGGTGGACCCGAGCGGGCTGTAGACGTGGGCCAGTCGTTCCTCGGTGTCGTGCCCCTCGGGGGTGGGATCGGCGGTGTCGTGGCCGTCGGGGGCGGACCCGCGCTGCGCGGGCACGATCACGTGGTGCCCGCTGACGTGCACCACCGAGTCGGCGCGCAGGGTCCCGGAGAACACCCGCACCAGCGACACCCGCCCGACGTACGGGTCGACCGTGGTGCGCACCACCTCGGCGGCCAGCGGGCCGTCCGGGTCGGCGGCCAGCGGCGGGTGCGCAGCGCCGTCGATGCCCGAGACCGGCGGCAGCGGGTGCTCCAGCGGCGAGGGGAACCCGCCGACCAGCAGTTCCAGCAGCGCGTCCAGGCCGATCCCGCTGCTGGCGCACACCGGGACCACCGGGTGGTAGGACCCGCGGGCGACGGCGGTCTCCAGGTCGTCGATCAGGGTGGCCACGTCGAGGTCCTCGCCGCCCAGGTAGCGCTCGAGGAGCGTCTCGTCCTCGGACTGCTCGATGATGCCCTCGATCAGCTCGTCGCGGGCGGTGCCGGCGCCGTCCGGCGCCTGGTCGGCCGGGGTGCGGGAGAGCAGCCCGTACAGCCCGGTCAGCGTTCCGTCCGCGGCGCGGACCGGCAGGTAGAGCGGTGCCACCCCGGACCCGAAGGCCTGCTGGCAGGCCGCCGTGGTGGCCTCGATGTCGGACCGGACGTGGTCGCAGCGGGCGACGACGACCGCGCGCGGCATGCCGACCGCGGCGCACTCCTCCCACTGGGCGACGGTCGCCGGGTCGACGGCGCCCTCGCGGCCCTCGTGCGCCGGGATGACGAACAGGGCGGCGTCCGCGGCGCGCAGCCCCGCCCGCAGCTCCCCGACGAAGTCGCCGTAGCCGGGGGTGTCGATGAAGTTGATCTTCACGCCGTCCTGCACCACCGGGGCGATCGCGAGCGCGACCGAGCGCTGCTGGCGCCGGGCGGCCGGATCGTGGTCGCACACGGTGCTGCCCTCGGCCACGGTGCCCGGGCGCGGGATCGTGCCGGTGCGCGCGAGCAGCGCCTCCACCAGAGTCGTCTTGCCCGACCCGGAGGGCCCGACCAGGACCACGTTGCGCACCGCGCCCGGCTCGGTGGCGGCCGGC
>DASQMQ010000401.1:0-4422 GCA_035645455.1 Pseudonocardia sp. | reverse complement strand
CAGGTCGGCTCGCCGGCCCAGGCCGGTCAGCCGGGCCGGGTGGCTGCCCGGGCGGACCACCTCGGCGGGGTGCGGGTCGAAGGTCACCACCACCGCGGGCAGCCCGCGCTCCTGACCGCGGTGCACCGCCCGGTCGATCAGTTGCTGGTGTCCGCGGTGCACCCCGTCGAACACCCCGACGGTGACGACGCTGCGTCCCCATCCGGTCGGAACGGCCTCGAGCCCGCGCCAGCGCTGCACGCCCGAAGCCTACGGAACGCCGGTCCCGGTACTGCGCCGGCGGTGCACGACCGGATCACGCCGGGGCCAGCACCACCACCGGCCGGGCCATCCCCTCGCGCTCGCTGACCAGCGCCACCGCCCGCCCGGCCGGTCCGAACACGCCGTAGGTCCCGGTCAGGCCGGCGACCGGCAGCGGACGGCCGTGGGACAGGTCGGCGGCCAGCGCGTCGTCGACGTCACGGCGGGGGAAGGCCACGTCCACGGCCCGGTCCAGCGGCAGCGTGAGCACCGGGTCGGCCTCCAGCTGCTGCAGGGTGCGGGCGTGCTCCTCGGTGAACGGGCCGACCCGGGTGCGGTGCAGGGCGGTCAGGTGCCCGCCGACGCCGAGTGCGGCGCCGAGGTCGCGGGCGAGGGCGCGGACGTAGGTGCCCGAGGAGCAGTCGACGCGCACGTCCAGGTCCACCGTGGTGTCGCCGTCGCGGCGGCCGAGGAGGGCGAACTCGGACACGGTGACCGGTCGGGCGGGCAGCACCACCTGCTCGCCAGCACGGACCAGCGCGTAGGCCCGCCGGCCGTCCACCTTGATCGCGCTGACCGAGCTGGGGACCTGCTCGATCGACCCGCTCAGCGCGGCGATCCCGGCGGCGATCGCGGCGTCGGCCACGCCGGTGGCGTCGGTCCGGGAGACCGCCTCGCCCTCGGCGTCGTCGGTGGTGGTCGCCGCGCCGAGACGGATCGTGGCCAGGTAGGCCTTGGTGTCCAGGGCCAGGTGACCGAGCAGTTTGGTGCCCCGACCGACCCCGCAGACCAGCACCCCGGTGGCCATCGGGTCGAGCGTCCCGGCATGGCCGACCTTGCGGGTGCGCAGGATCCGGCGCAGCCGGGCGACCACGTCGTGCGAGGTCAGCCCGGCCGGCTTGGTCACCACGACGAGGCCGGACGGCGGTTCGGTCATCGGGCGATTGTCGCGCGCCACCGGGCGGCGGCCGGCGCGGGTGGCTTCAGCAGGTGCCCCCGGCGAGGACGGCCCGGCCGTGCGCGGCGACGCGGCGGTCCAGCGCGGAGCGCTCCGCCGCCGCGGCCGCCGGCTGGCCGCGCAGCGCCCACAGCCGCTGCGCCTGTGCCCAGCTGCGGGCCCCGTCGTCCGGGGCGCAGCCCGCAGCCGCGCCGGGGCAGGCCCGCTCGTGGGCGGGATCGACCAGCAGCCGGGCCAGCACCGCGACCCGGCGGCGCTCGTGCTCCCCGGGATGGTGGTCGAGCAGGGTCCCCGCGCTGACCACGGCCACCGGCAGGTCGTGGTCGACCAGCGCGGTCAGCGCGGCCAGCGCCACCCGGGGGCGGGCGGCGTCGGCGTCGAGCACCACCCGCCAGGCCTCGGACAGCGGGGCGCCGCGGGCGTGGGCCCGCAGCGCACGGCGGTAGCGCCGGGACAGCTCGTCGAGCACGGTGGCGGCGAACTCGCCGGAGCGCCCCGGCCCCGGCGGCCCGGCCGCGACCGCCCCGCTCATCGCGGTCAGCAGCCGGTCGACGGCGGCCACACCGGGTGCCGCCGGCGTGGCCCGGGACGCGGCAGGACCTCGGCGCGGCACCGGGGTCGCGCCCGCCCCGCCGCGGCAGCCGTCCTGCCCGTCGATCACCGCGCCCTCCGCCCGCTCCGGCACCGCCATCCGGCGGCCGCCGAGGAGAGCCGTCCCGGCCGGGTCCAGATACCTCGACCCGGCCGGCCGGTGGCGGGAGGCGCCGAAGTAGGGCGTCCGCCCGGGGCTGCGTAGGGCGTTGGCCTGACGACTGCCGGCCGCCGCGTGAGCAGGGTGGAGCGGTCCGGATCGCCGCGCCGGCCATCCGGCAGCCCTCGACGAAGGAGTCGCCCCGTGCCCGCGCAGCCATCCGGACCGCCCGACCGCATCCCGGACGGGCAGCAGAGCGTGGCCCTGCTGCTGGCCGCGGCCGACCGGGGCGACCAGCGGGCCTGGAGCGAGATCGTGGGCCGCTACCGCGAGCTGGTCCGCTCGGCCATCCGCGCCTACCGGCTGCAGGACGCCGACGCCGGGGACGCCGAGCAGCGCACCTGGCTGCGCCTGGTCGAGCACCGCGGGTCGCTGCGCGACCCGGACCGGCTGGGCGGCTGGCTGGCCACCACCGCCTCCCGGGAGTGCCTGCGGATGATCCGCGACCGCCGGCCGACGGTCGCGGCCGAGATGGACGCGGTGCCCGACCCGGGTGCCGACGTCGAGCAGCAGGTGGTGGACGCGCAGACGGCCGCCCGGCTGTGGAGCATCGTGGCGACGCTGCCCCCGCGCGGGCGCACCGTCATGCGGGCGCTGTTCGACGGCGAGCAGCGGCCCTACGCCGAGGTGGCCCGGGAGACCGGGATCCCGGTCGGCAGCCTGGGCCCGACCCGGGCCCGGGTGCTGGAACAGGTGCGCTCCCGGTTCGATGCCGACCTGGTCGGTGCCCGCTGACCGGTGCGGCGCCGATCAGCGGCGGCGCTCGGGGCGCGCGCGCAGCAGCACCGCGCTGGCCTGCACCCGGCTGTGCACGCCGATCTTCGTGTAGATCCGGCTGACGTGCACCCCGACGGTCTTCTCGCTGATGAACAGCCGTCCGGCGATCTCCCGGTTGGTCAGCCCGCCGGCCAGCTCGACCAGCACCTCCACCTCGCGCGCCGTCAGCGCGTCCAGCTCGTCGGGCCCGTCCGCGGGCCGCGGCGACGGGCCGGCCCCGGACGGCTCGGCAGCCGCGCCGGTCGACCCCGGGAGCACGTCGTCGAGCCGCACCCGCGCCCGCTCGGCCAGCTCGCGGATCTCGGCCAGCAACGGGGTCACGCCCAGCCGGGAGGTGATCCGGGCCGCCTCGCGCAGCGCCTCACCGGCGGCTGCCGAGTTGGCCCGTCGGGCGAGCAGCGCCTCGCCGTGGCGCAGGTGGGCGTAGGCGGTCGGGTGGGGCTGGCCGACCGCGGTCCAGTCGGCGACGCACCGCTGCCAGGCCACCGGGTCGGAGCGGTCCTCCGCCCGACCGTCCTCGGCGGCGCACATCCGCAGGTAGGCGTGCAGCACCTCGCGCACCGCCGGCACCGCGGTCGCCGCCCGGGCAGCGAGGTCGGCGGCGTGGCGGTGCAGCCGCGCGGCGATGCCGTCGTCGGGGCGGCGCACCCCGAGCCGGGTCAGCTCGGCCCGGGCCCGGGCGCCGTGCCAGACCAGCGGGGCCACCAGGTACACGTCGTCGGAGCCCTGCTCGACCACGTCCAGCCCGGCCGCGACGTGGTCCAGCGCCAGGTCCGGCCGGAACCGCCACATGGCCACCCCGGCGCACAGGGTCAGCGCCGGGATCCGGTAGCGCCCGCCCAGCGTGCCCGTGGACAGCGCCAGCAGCGCCTCCAGATCGTCCTCGGCGGCGTCGAAGTGCCCGCGCAGGGTGGTCAGCCGGGCCCGGGCCAGCCGCAGCTCCAGCGCCTCGGCCCCGCTCGGTCCCAGCTGCCAGCCCTCGGCGACGGCGGCCTCGGCGTCGTCCCAGCGGCCGAGCCGGAACAGCCCGTTGGCCGCCACCGCCAGCAGCCCCGCACCGGCGCTGCGGGCCAGACCCAGCTCGCGGACCCGGGCCGCCCCCGTCCGGGCCAGCGCCACCCCCCGCTCGGGCTCGTTGAGCGGGCCGGACAGCAGCTCGGCCAGCCCGCGGTAGGCGCGGCCGATCTCGGCCGGGTCACCCGCCCGCTCGGCGACGGCCAGCGACTCCTGCAGCGCCTCCTCGCCGGCGGCCGGGTCCTCCAGGTAGGCGAGGCTGAACCCGAGGGTGGCCAGCGCGCGGGCCTGCACGGCGGCCGCCCCGCACCGGCGGGCCGGGCCCAGCGCCCGCTGGGCGGTCTCCCGGGCCCCGGCGTGGTCACCGGCCGTCCACAGCGCCGCCGCCCGCCCGCCGAGCACCTCGGCCCACTCGTGGTCGGCCCCCTCGGGCGGGAGCAGGGCGCTGGCCCGGTCGAACGCCCGCGCCGCCTCGGCGCCGCGGCCGGCGGCCACCAGGTACTCGGCCATCCGGGCGTGCAGCAGCGCGGTCTGCAGACCGGTCGGCCCCGGGTCCGCGACGGCCGGCTCGCCCGGCAGGGCCACGTGGTCCTCGGCCGCGGCGAGCCGCTCGTCGAGCAGCGCGACGGCCTGGTCGGCGTCCCCGGCCAGGTGCGCCGCCTCGGCGGCCCGCTCCAGGCAG
>DASQMQ010000400.1:0-1664 GCA_035645455.1 Pseudonocardia sp. | reverse complement strand
CTCTACCACCTGGGGCAGGTCGCCCTGCCGCACGCCCAGCCGGTTCCGCTGCCCGAACCGGGCGTCGACCGCCGTCCCGACGGCGCCGAGTACGCCCAGATCAAGGCCGCGCTGCCGGCCCAGCCGCGGCACGTGGCCGCGGTGCTGGCCGGGAACCGGGAGCCCGCCGGCTGGTGGGGATCGGGCCGCCCGGCGACCTGGCAGGACGCGGTGCAGACCGCGCGGCTGGTCGGGCAGGCTGCCGGGGTCGAGCTGCGGGTCACCCGGGCCGACCTGGCCCCGTGGCACCCCGGCCGGTGCGCCGCGCTGCGGGTCGGCGACTGGATCGTCGGGCACGCCGGGGAGCTGCACCCGAAGGTCGTCGAGGCGCTCGGGCTGCCGCCGCGGACCTGCGCGCTGGAGCTGGACCTGGACGCCGTCCCGCTGACGGACGCCCGCCCGGCGCCGCGGATCTCGCCCTACCCGCCGGTGTCGGTGGACGTGGCCCTGGTGGCCGGCGCGGAGGTGCCGACCGCGGAACTGGCCGACACCCTCGCCGACGGCGGCGGCGAGCTGCTGGAGGACGTGCGGCTGTTCGACGTCTACGCCGGCGAGCAGGTGGGGGAGGGGAACCGGTCGCTGGCCTACACGCTGCGCTTCCGCGCCCCCGACCGCACGCTCACCAGCGAGGAGGCCAACGCCGCCCGCGACGCCGCGGTCGCCCTGGCCGGCTCCCGGCACGGCACCCGGCTGCGCTGACCGGTCGGGCGCGGACGACAGCGCACGACCTACTCGAGGCGGTCCAGCGCGGCGTTCCCGGCAGCGCGCCAGGCGTCGTCGGTCGGGCTGACCCCGGCGACCGCGATGGTCACCAGGTAGGTGTCCCCGGCGACCTGCAGGGTCGGCCCGGCCCGGGCCGGTACGACCACCGCCGCCCGTCCGACGCCGTCCAGCGACCGGCTCCCGGCCGGCGCGGCCCGCACCGCGTCGGCGGGCTCGCCGGGGCGGACCCCGTAGACGTTCATCAGCACGAACTGGCTCTCGCCGCGGACCGCGACGCAGCCCGGGTTCGGACGTTCCTCGGGTCCCGGGATCGAGGTCATCACCGTGCGCTCGACGGGGATGTCGGTCAGGGCCTGCGCCTCGGGGGCGGTCAGCACGCACTCGTCGGCCACCGGATCGGCCACCAGTTCGGCGGTGACCGCTTCCTGGTCCTTCTGCGGCCCGCCGCCCGACGGCCCGCCGTCCGACCGCCCGCTGCCCGACCGCCCGCTGCCCGACGGCGCGGAGTTCTCCGCGGGCGCGGCGGATCCCGCGACCGGGCTGTCGTCGTCGGAGTCGGACTGGCCCGCGGCGAACAGTGCGACCACCACGACCGTGGTCAGCACGACCCCGTTCCACCCCTTCGCCATGCGGTGACGGTAGGAACCCCACGGACGGGCCGCTGGACGTCCGGCCAGCATCCACCGCTCGGCGCAACGGCCACTAGACCGAACGAGCGAGTACCGCCCCGTCGGACCACTCGGTCGGCGGTTGTCAGACGGGCGCCGGGATGGGTGCGCTGAACCGATGCCGACCACGTCCAGGCCGACCTGGGCGGCCGGCGCGATCTGCTCGACCACCTCGCGCACCCGTCGGGCCGGGCCCACCACGACCTCGCCGGACCGGGTGGCCGTTCCCGGTTC
>DASQMQ010000399.1:0-2321 GCA_035645455.1 Pseudonocardia sp. | reverse complement strand
ACGGCGTGACCGGCCCGGACGAGTACAGCGCGATCGCCGACGACAACGTCTACACGAACCTGATGGCGCAGCGGAACCTGCGCGGGGCCGCGCACTGGGCCGAGCTCCACCCCGAGGCGGCCGCCGGGTTGGACGTCGACGACGACGAGCGCCGCAGCTGGCTCGCCGCGGCCGACGCGATGGCCGTGCCCTACGACGAGGACCTCGGCGTGCACCCGCAGGCGGCCGGCTACACCGACCAGCCGCGCTGGGACTTCGACAGCACCCCCGAGGAGCACTACCCGCTGCACTCGCACTACCCCTACGTGCAGCTCTACCGCAAGCAGGTGATCAAGCAGGCCGACCTGGTGCTGGCCATGGTGCTGCGCGGCGACGCCTTCACCGACGAGCAGAAGGCCCGCAACTTCGACTACTACGAGCAGGTCACCGTGCGCGACTCGTCGCTGTCGGCGTGCTGCCAGGCCGTCATCGCCGCCGAGGTCGGGCACCTGGAGCTGGCCCACGACTACGTCGCCGAGTCCGCCCTGGCCGACCTGCGCGACGCCGACCACGACAGCACCGACGGCCTGCACCTGGCGGCCCTGGCCGGGGTGTGGATCGCGCTGGTCGCCGGGTTCGGCGGGATGCGGCAGGTGGACGGCGTCCTGCACTACCGCCCGGCGCTGCCCGAGGGCCTGACCCGGCTGGTGTTCCGCCAGCGGTTCCGCGGACGCCGGTTGCGGGTGACCGTGCGGCCGGACGCGGCCACCTACGAGGTGCTGAGCGGCGACCCGCTGCGCATCCACCACCAGGGCGAGGAGATCGAGCCGGCCGTCGGGTCGCCGGTGCAGCGGCCGCTCACCCCGCGCCCGACCCGCCCGGCGCCGACCCAGCCGAAGTCCCGCGAGCCGGGACGGCAGTCGCGCCCGCCGGAGGGATGACGACCCGCCGGACGTCCGGTTCCGGCGGCGGTCACTCCTCGCCCCGCCGCCGACGCAGCTCGGCGACCTGCTCCTCGACGTCGGGCCAGTAGTAGCGCGCCACACCACCGCCGGCCGTCCGCCATGACGGGCGGATGAGCCCGGCGGTGACCCATCGGGTCAACGTGCGGCGGTTGACGCCGAGTCGGGCAGCCACCTGCTGGCCGGGTCATGTACTCCACTCCCAGCGTCGCCCGGCAGACTGCACCGGGTGACCTCCGCCTGGCGCATCGTCGCGGTCCTGGTGGCCGTCGCCGTCGTGGTGGTCGCGCTGGCCTGGGCGTTCCAGCGGCGGCTGGTCTACCTGCCCTCCGGCGCCCCCGCCGTCGCCCCCGAGGAGGTGCTCGACGGCGGGTCCGCGGTCACCGTCCCCACCGACGACGGCCTCGACCTCACCGCCTGGTCGGCCCCACCCACCGGTCCGCCGACCGGCGCCACCGTGCTCGTGCTGCCGGGCAACGCCGGCTCCCGGGTCCTGCGCGCCCCGCTCGCCCGCGCCCTGGCCGGTGCCGGGTTCGCGGTGCTGCTGCTCGACTACCGCGGCTACGGCGGCAACCCCGGCTCCCCCACCGAGGACGGCCTGGCCGCCGACGCCCGCGCGGCGCACCGGTTCCTGGTCGAGGAGCGCGGGGTGGACCCGGCACGGCTGGTGCTGTTCGGCGAGAGCCTGGGCGGGGCCGTCGCCACCCGACTGGCCGTCGAGCGGCCCGTCGGCGCGGTGGTGCTGCGCAGCCCGTTCACCTCGCTCGCCGACATCGCCGCCGTCCACTACCCCGTCCTGCCGGTCCGGGCACTGCTGCGGGACCGCTTCCCGGTCCGGGACACCATCGGCGCGGTGCCGGTGCCGGTCGTCGTCGTGCTCGGTCCGGAGGACACGATCGTGCCGGCCGAGCAGAGTCGCGCGGTGGCCGCCGCGGCCGGAGCGGCCGTCGTCGAGGTGGCCGGTGCCGGGCACAACGACGCCGTGCTCGGTCACGGTCGGCAGGTCGTCGACGCGGTCGTGCGCGTCGCGCCGGGGTGAGTCCACTGTCGGCACTGGTGCGCCGTCACCGGCGCCGCCGACGACGGCGGCGTGTTCCGAGGATTTCGCCCGATCCGATGAGTCCGCGGACTCATCACGGCACCGCGGGCCCTCCGGTCGGGTAGGAAGGTCGGATGGCGAAGGACGACGCGACCACCGTGCGGGAGACCGAGCGCAAGTACGAGTCCACCGAACCGCTGGCCGCCGACCTGGTGGTGGAGCTGGCCGCGGCGGTCGGCGGGGACGCTCCCGCCGCACCGGAGGAGTTCCAGCTCTCCGCGGTGTACTACGACACCGCCGACCTGCGCCTGGCCCGGTCCCGGCTCACCCTGCGGCGGCGG
>DASQMQ010000398.1:0-7939 GCA_035645455.1 Pseudonocardia sp. | reverse complement strand
GATGCCGGCGCCGGTGAGGCGCAGCCGGACGGCGTCGACCTCGTCGGCCAGCCGGCGGTAGCTGAGCACCGTGCCGCCGGCGTCGACCGCGGCCTCGTGGGGGTGCTTCGCGGCGGTCCCGGCGAGCACGTCGAGCAGCGTGCGGCGGGCCGGTGCGGGCGCGGCGGGGTAGAGCGCGGGGGTGCGGGTGAGCGCGAGTGTCACCGGGCACCGGCCGGGGCCGACCCGGATGGGGTGGGATGGCGTCCCTGACGACGGCACACTCCAGCGCGCGAGCGCATGTCCCACCTCTCCGGGCGAAGGTGCGCTGTCGTCAGCCGGTGGGGCTGGGAGCGGCACAGGAGCCACCGCTCGGGGCACAGCGATCTGGCGTCCAGGTTAACGGCAGGTGTCCGAGCGGTCCCGGGGACGTGGGTGAGTTCACCCCGGGGTGGTCGAGGTGCGTCCGGGCGAGCAGACCGGTGTGGCCGGTCTCCGCCCGGACGGGCGCCGGGATCAGGGCTACGATCTTGGGACTGTCCGGCGCCGGTGGGAGGCCGCAAGGTGTCTCGAGGTGTCGTGCGCACCGCCATCCTGGTGGCGTTGTGCTGCCTGGTCCTCCTCGTCGTGGTGCTGGTGCCGGCACTGTCGGGCCCCGCCCCGGCGACCCCCGCCCCGACGACCCCCGCCCCGACGGTGCCCGCTGCCGCCCCGGCTCCGGCTCCCGGCGCGACTCCCGCCCCGGGGCCCGCGTTGCGGGTGATGACCTGGAACGTCCGCACCAACACGTTCGACGCCCCCGACTGGGCCCCCGTCGTGGCCGACCTGCGACCCGATGTCGTCGGGTTCCAGGAGATCTGCGCGGGCGACGCCCGGGATCTCGCCGACCTGCTCCGCGCCGAGCACGGCCTGGACTACCAGGTGGCCCTCGGGCCGGCGCGGGAAGCGCTGTACGAGACCTGCGAGACCACCGCGGACAGCCCGGTCGTGTTCGGCCAGGCGGTGCTGTCGCGGGTGCCGCTGCGGGACCCGGTGACCACGATCCTGCCCGACGGCGACGACCTCGACGAGCCCCGCGCGGTGCTGGCCGTCACCCTCGACGTGCCCGGCGCCCCGGTCCGGCTGCTGACCACGCACATCACCGTCGGCCCCGAGTCCGGCGACAGCGCCACGACCGCCGCCCGGCGGGTGGCCCTGCAGGCCGAGCAGATCGAGGTCGTGGCGCGGGCGGCGGCGGACGGCGGAGAGCGCGTCCTGGTGCTCGGCGACCTCAACGTGGGGCCCGACGACCCGAAGCTCGACGTCCTGGAGCGGGCCGGCCTGCAGGAGGTCGACCGCGGTCGCAACTCGCCCACCGGGAACAACCGCGCCGAGGAGCCCGGGTCGGCCGCCCAGAACAAGATCGATTACGTGTTCGTCAAGGGGCTGACCCAGGTCGGCGCCCCGGAGACGTTCTGGGTCCCCAGCTCCGACCACCGGCCGCTGCTCGCCACCCTGCGTCCCTGACCACCGTCCGGCGCGGGTGCGCGCCTACGGGCGGGCCGCCGGGGCCGGGCACGGCGCGGACCTCGACCGCCTCCAGCGGCCGGTCGACCAGCGCTCACCCCGCAGCAGCTCCTGGGGGACTACTGGCAGGGCCCGACCAGCTACCTCGGGGTGACAAGTCCGGCTTCCCGAACATGTTCCTGATCCTCGGCCCGAACGGCCCGTTCACCAACCTGCCGCCGAGCATCGAGGCCCAGGCCGAGTGGATCGGCGCGCTGATCGGCACCGCCGAGCGGTCCGGGGTGCCCACGATCGAGCCGACCCGCAGGCCGAGCACGGCTGGACCGCCACCTGCGAGGAGATCGCGAGCATGACGCTGTTCCCGCAGGCCGAGTCGTGGATCTTCGAGGCGAACATCCGGGCAAGCCCGGCGATCGGCTGGGCCGGGTGGGAAAGGCGCATCAGGACGCGAGCCCGGTCGACGGTTTCGGTGGGCCTGGAGCGAACGGCCGCCTCGGCGACCCATTCACAGCTTCCCGCGCCGATTCGCCGGTGCCAGCACGACCGTCCGGCCGGTTCCCCTGTCGGCGAACCCTCTCGTCGGCCGCGCGCCCGTGCTCGACCACGTCGACGACGTAGCGTCGTCCGGACACGCCTCGGCTGGGTCCCGGCCAGCCGCCCCCGATCCGGAAGGCCCGAGTTGCCGCGCATCGACGTCACCGTCCCCGCCCCCGACGGGACCTGCCCCGCCACGCTGCACCTGCCCGAGGGCGACGGCCCGTGGCCCGGAGTGGTCCTGTTCCCCGACGCCGGCGGGGTGCGCGAGACGTTCCGCGGGATGGCCGACCGCCTCGCCGGCACCGGCTACGCGACGCTGCTGCCCGACGTGTACTACCGGGCGGGGCAGTGGGCGCCGTTCGACCCCGCCACGGTGTTCGGCGACCCGCCGGAGCGCGCGCGCCTCGGCGCGCTGGCCGGCGAGCTGACGCGGCAGCGCATCGTCGCCGATTCCGCGGCGTACCTGGACTTCCTGCTGGCGAGGCCGGAGGTCACCGGCGCCGCGGTCGGCACCACCGGCTACTGCATGGGCGGGAGGACGTCGCTGATCGTCGCAGCCGCACACCCGCAGCGGGTCGCCGCGGCGGCGTCCTTCCACGGCGGCGGGATCGCGGTGGCCGACGACCCCGACAGCCCGCACCGCGCCGCCGAGCGGATCGAGGCCGCGGTCTACGTGGCCGGTGCCGTCGAGGACCGGGCGTTCACCGAGGACCAGGCCGAGCTGCTGCGCACGGCGCTGACCGACGCCGGCGTGGAGCACACCGTGGAGTTCTACCCCGCCCATCACGGGTTCGCGGTCGCCGACAACCCCACCTACGACGCCGACGCCGCGCAGCGGCACTGGACGGCCCTGGAGGAGCTGTACCGCGCCCGGCTTCGACACTGATCGGCGTCGGTCGTCCGCGGTGATCGTCCGCCACCCCGACTCCGGCGGAGCGGGACTGCGCGAGCAGCGCTCCCACGCCGGGCGGCCCGCCCGGGGCGCCCACGGCCGGGCCCGCGGACGGGGCGAAGAAGGGCGAGCCGGGGTTGGCGGTGTCGGACCTGGGGATCACGTCGGTCGGCCCCGAGCGACTCGACATCGAGCGCGGGCACCCCGCGCCATCGCCCACCTGATCCCGGATCCGCGCCGGACGGGTGCCGGCAGCCCCCTCGCGCCCGGGAGCGGCGTGGGGGGAAGGTGGGGGAGTGCCCCCCGACGCGCCGCCCGCCGATCCCGACATCCCGACCGCCCGCCCCGCCGCGGCCCCGGACCCCGAGAACGTCGTCCGGGACGCGCGAGCCGCCCGCTGCGGAGGGCGCTGATGCCGGTCCTGACCTCGCTGCTCGACACCTCCTCGCCGACCTACGCGAGCAACCGCGAGGCCCAGCTGGCGGTGCTCGACCAGCTCGACGAGCAGCTGGCGAAGGCGATCGCCGGCGGCGGGGAGCACTACACCCGGCGTCACCGCGAGCGCGGCAAGCTGCCGGTGCGCGAGCGGCTGGAGCTGCTGCTCGACCCGGACAGCCCGTTCCTGGAGCTGTCCGCGCTGGCCGCGTGGGGCACCGGGTTCACCGTCGGCGCCTCGATGCTCACCGGCATCGGCGTGGTGTCCGGCGTCGAGTGCATGGTCATCGGCCACGACCCGACGGTGCGCGGCGGGGCGATGAACCCGTACTCGCTGCGCAAGACGCTGCGCGCGCTGGAGATCGCCCGCACCAACCGGCTGCCGGTGGTCAACCTGGTCGAGTCCGGCGGGGCCGACCTGCCCAGCCAGGCCGACCTGTTCGTGCCGGGCGGGCGGATCTTCCACGAGCTCACCGGGCTGTCCGCGCTGGCCATCCCGACCGTCGCCCTGGTGTTCGGCAACTCCACGGCCGGCGGAGCGTACGTGCCGGGCATGTGCGACCACGCCGTGCTCGTCGACCGCCGGGCGAAGGTGTTCCTGGGCGGGCCGCCGCTGGTGAAGATGGCCACCGGCGAGGAGTCCGACGACGAGTCGCTCGGCGGCGCGGAGATGCACTCGCGGGTGTCGGGCCTGTCGGACTACTTCGCCGCCGACGAGCGCGACGCGATCCGGCTCGGCCGGGCGATCATCTCCCGGATCAACTGGCGCAAGCTCGGCCCGGCGCCGTCGCCCGACCCCGCCCCGCCGCGCTACGACCCCGAGGAGATCCTCGGGATCGTCCCGCCGGACGCCAAGGTGCCGTTCGATCCGCGGGAGGTGCTGGCCCGCACCGTGGACGGCTCGGAGTTCGACGAGTACAAGCCGCTCTACGGCACCTCGCTGGTCACCGGGTGGGCGAGCATCCACGGCCACCCGGTCGGCGTGCTGGCCAACCACCGCGGGGTGCTGTTCAGCGCGGAGGCGCAGAAGGCCGCCGAGTTCGTCCTGCTGGCCAACCAGACCGACACCCCGCTGGTCTTCCTGCAGAACACCACCGGGTACATGGTCGGGCGGGACTACGAGCAGGGCGGGATCATCAAGGACGGCGCCAAGATGATCAACGCGGTGACCAACAGCGCGGTGCCGCACCTGACGATCACCATGGCGTCCTCGTTCGGGGCCGGCAACTACGGCATGTCCGGGCGCGCGTTCGACCCGCGGCTGATGTTCGCCTGGCCCGGGTCGAAGCTCGCGGTGATGGGCGCCGCGCAGCTCGCCGGGGTGATGTCGCTGGTCGGGCGGGCCTCGGCCGCCGCGCAGGGCCGGCCGTTCGACGAGGAGGCCGACCGGGCCCGCACCGCGGCCGTCGAGGCGCAGATCGAGGCCGAGTCGCACGCCTTCTTCGTCTCGGCCCGCCTCTACGACGACGGCATCGTCGACCCCCGCGACACCCGTACCGTGCTCGGCATGTCGCTGTCGGCCGTGCACTCCCAGCGCGTCGAGGGCCGGCGCGGCTTCGGCGTCTTCCGGATGTGAGCCCCGTGCGATCGACCCGGATCCACAAGCTGCTGGTCGCCAACCGCGGCGAGATCGCCGCCCGGATCATGCGCACCGCGCACGCGCTGGGCATCGCGACGGTCGCCGTGCACTCCGACCCGGACGCCGACGCCCCGTTCGTCCGGCTCGCCGACGAGGCCGTCCGGCTGCCCGGCGCCGCCCCGGCCGACACCTACCTCCGCGCCGACCTGCTCGTCCGGGCGGCCCTGGCCACCGGTGCCGATGCGGTGCACCCCGGCTACGGCTTCCTGTCGGAGAACGCCGGCTTCGCCCGCGCCTGCGCGGACGCCGGTCTGGTGTTCGTCGGGCCCTCGCCGGACACGATCGCGGCGATGGGCTCGAAGCTCCGGGCCAAGGCGCTCATGGCGCAGGCCGGCGTGCCGGTGCTGCCCGGAGCGACCGTCGCCGACGACGCCGACGGCGCCGACCTCGCCGCGGCGGCCGCCGGGATCGGGTTCCCGGTCCTGGTCAAGGCCGCCTTCGGGGGCGGTGGCCGGGGCATGCGGGTGGTGCACGCCCCCGCCGAGCTGGCCGGCGCGGTCGAGGGCGCGCGGCGGGAGGCCGCGTCGGCGTTCGGCGACGGCACGGTGTTCCTGGAGCGGTTCGTGGTCGACCCGCGCCACGTCGAGGTCCAGATCGTCGGCGACGTGCACGGCGAGGTCGGGCACCTGTTCGAACGCGAGTGCTCCATCCAGCGGCGCTACCAGAAGATCGTCGAGGAGAGCCCGTCGCCGGCCGTCGACGACGCCCTGCGCGCCGAACTCGGCGCCGCCGCGGTCGCGGCGGGCAAGTCCCTGGGCTACACCGGCGTCGGGACCGTGGAGTTCGTCCTGGACGGCCACGGACGGTTCGCCTTCCTGGAGGTCAACACCCGGCTGCAGGTCGAGCACCCGGTCACCGAGCTGGTCACCGGCCTCGACCTGGTGGCGCTGCAGCTGCGGGTGGCCGAGGGCGAGCCGCTGCCGCCGGAGGTCACCGGGGCGGGCATCGCCGGGCACGCGATCGAGGTGCGGCTCTACGCCGAGGACGTGCCGGCCGGGTTCCGGCCGGCCACCGGCACGCTGCACCGCTTCCGCGTCCCCGAGCTGCCCGGGGTGCGGGTCGACGCGGGCGTGGCCGACGGGTCGGTGGTGGGACCGCACTACGACCCGATGCTGGCCAAGGTGATCGCGCACGGTCGCACCCGCGGCGAGGCCGCCCGCACGCTGGCCCGGGCACTGGCCCGGGCCGAGATCCACGGCGTGACCACCAACCGCGACCTGCTCGTCGGCGTGCTGCGCGAGCCGGACTTCCTGGCCGGGCGCACCGACACCGGCTACCTGGCCCGGCACGACCCCGCCGCGCTCGGCGCCGCGCCCGACGGGGCCGTGCACGCCGCCGCGGCCGCGCTCGCCGCCCAGGCCGGCAACCGGGCCGCGGCCCGGGTGCTGGCCGGGATGCCGTCGGGCTGGCGCAACGTCGGCGGCACCCCGCAGCGGGTCGCCTACGCGCTCGGCGAGCGCACCGTGGAGGTCACCTACGCGTTCCGGCGCTCCGGCCCGGACGTCGCCGTGGACGGCGAGCCGCTGGCCGTGCGGCTGCTGCGGGCCGCCCCGGACGGCGTCGAGCTGGAGGTCGACGGCGTGCGGCGGGCCTACGCCGTGCACCGGGTGGCCGGGTGGTCGTTCGTGGACGGCCCGGACGGCTCGGTCGCGCTGGCCGAGGTGCCGCGCTTCGCCGACCCGAACGCCGTCGCGCACGCCGGTTCGCTGCTGGCCCCGATGCCCGGCGGCGTGGTGCGGGTACTGGTGGCCGAGGGGGACCGGGTCACTGCGGGGCAACCGCTGGTGGTGCTGGAGGCCATGAAGATGGAGCACACGGTCGCCGCCCCGGTCGACGGGGTCGTCTCCGGGATCGCGGTCACCCCCGGCGATGAGGTCCTCGCGGGGCGGGTGCTGGCCGTGGTCCGGGACGCGGCACCCGCGGAGGATCCATGACCGGGCCGGACGGGGCGGGGAGCCAGCAGTGCCGATCTCGATGACGACGCTCACCGACGACCTGGCGGCCGAGTCCGCCCAGCTGCGCGGGATGCTCGCCGGCCTGGACGGTACGGGCTGGCACCGCGACACCCCGGCCGTGGGCTGGACGGTGGCCGACCAGGTCTCGCACCTGGCCCACTTCGACGACGCCGCCGTGCGGTCGGCGACCGGACCCGACGCCTTCCGCGCCGAGCTGACCCGGCTCGGGGCCGGCGGCGGGGTCGACCCGGACCGGATCGCCGCCGGCTACCGCGACCTGTCCGGTGCTCAGCTGCTGGCCTGGTTCGACCGGTCGCGCGCCCGGTTGATCGAGGTGTTCGGTGGGCTGGAGCCGGGGCTGCGGGTGCCGTGGTTCGGGCCGCCGATGAGCGCGGCGTCCGCGCTGACCGCGCGGATCATGGAGACCTGGGCGCACGGCCAGGACGTCGCCGACGCCCTCGGCGTCGTCCGCGAACCCACCGCGCGGCTGCGGCACGTCGCGCACATCGGGGTCGGGGCGCGGGCGTTCAGCTACGCGGCCCACCGGCGGCCGCTGCCCGACGCGCCGGTGCGGGTCGAGCTGACCGCGCCCGACGGGGCCGTGTGGTCCTGGGGCCTGCCGGACGCGACCGATCGGATCAGCGGCCCCGCCCTGGACTTCGCGCTGCTGATCACCCAGCGCCGCCACCCCGCCGACCTCACCCTGACCATCACCGGGCCGGCCGCGGTCGAGTGGGCCGGGATCGGGCAGGCGTTCGCCGGTGCGCCCGGCCGGGGCCGCCGGCCCGGGCAGTTCGGGGCAGGGGCATGAGCGAGCTCGCGAGCGGATCGTCGTCGCAGCGCAGCCGCCCGGTCCGGATCGGCAACTGCTCGGGCTTCTACGGCGACCGCCTCGCCGCGGCCCGGGAGATGGTCGACGGCGGCCCGATCGACGTCCTGTGCGGGGACTACCTGGCCGAGCTGACCATGCTGATCCTGGCGAAGGCACAGGCCAAG